>CAZNHG010000432.1:0-2566 GCA_964572555.1 uncultured Devosiaceae bacterium
CAGGAAGGCGATGGCGCCGTCGAGATCGACGGTGAAGCCGCCCTTGACCTGGTTGAAGATCGTGCCCTCGACACGCTCGCCCTTGTCGTAAAGGGCCTCGAGCCGCACCCAGCTTTCCTCGCGGCGGGCCTTCTCGCGGCTCAGCACCGCTTCACCCATCGCGTTCTCGACGCGGTCGACATAGACCTCGACTTCCGATCCCGCCTGGATCGTGCCGTCCTTGCCCGCGGCGCCGAATTCCTTCAAGGGGACGCGCCCCTCGGTCTTCAGACCGACATCGATGATGGCGAGGTCGTTCTCCACCGACATCACCTTGCCCTTCACCACGGTCCCTTCGAGCGGCTCGTTGGCCGAGAAGGAATCCATCAAGAGGGCTTCGAAATCTTCGGTCGTCATTTCTTGCTGTTGTGCCATTAAGTCTCCATGCGGCGCGCCGGTCTGGTTCGGGGTTGAAACACCTGCAACGATCGGATTGAGCGCCCCGATCCGCCCGGAATAACCGGAACGGCCCGGCGCGCGGACGCTTCAAGCCAGTCGATGCATGACAATTTTTCCCGCGCTAGGCGGTCGCCGGAAGCACTGGCTTCCAATCCGGTCACCGGTCAGGCCCTTGAATCCTTGGCCGCAAGGTGGGATTTCGAGACGTGAGGATCAGTCCCTGCCGGTCTCGGCCTTGCGCGCCACGGCCTTGTCGGTGATCGCGACGGCTGCGCGGAGTGCCGCTTCTATATCCAAATCGCTCGTATCAAGCAAGTGGGCGCCTTCGGCAAGGTAGAACGCCCCCGCCGGGTTCGACTGGTCGTTCTCGTCGCGCGCGCGGATTTGATAAAGAATCTCCTCGGCGTCCGCCTGCAGGCCACGCAGCCTCAATTCGGCAGTTCGCCGCTCGGCGCGCACCTGCGGGGTGGCGGTGACGTAGATCTTGGCATCGGCCTCCGGGCATATGCGCGTGCCGATATCGCGTCCGTCGAGCACCGCGCCCCCCGGCTGCAGTGCGAAGTCGCGCTGGAACTGGCGCAGGGCCGCGCGTACATCCTCGAACCGCGCCACTTTGGAGGCGGCGAGGGCGACCTCGGCGGTCCCCAGGACTTCGGGATCGAGATGATCGGTGTCGATCGCCCTGGCGGCGGCGATGGCCTTGTCCTCAAGGTCGGGCGCATCGATCTCCTCGATCACCGCCAGCCCGACAGCGCGGTACAACAGCCCCGTGTCGAGATGCGGCAGGTTGTAGTGGCGCGCCAGTCCGCGCGCGATTGTGCCCTTGCCCGAGGCCGCCGGCCCGTCGACCGCTATGATCATGCGTGTTCTCCCAGCATTTCGAAGCTCGCGCCCAGCGCCTCCATGTCGGTGATGAACCCGGGATAGCTCGTCGCGATCATGTTGGAATCGTCGACGATCACCGCATCGTCCGCCGCCATGCCCATGACGAGAAAGCTCATGGCGATGCGGTGATCGAGATGGGTCTCGACCGCCCCGCCGCCGGGCACCGTGTCGCGGCCCTCCACGATCAGGTAGTCCCTGCCTTCATGCGCATCCACCCCGTTTGAAGCCAGCCCGGCCGCGACGGCCGCCAGCCGGTCGCTCTCCTTGACGCGCAGCTCGCCGATGCCGCGCATCTCGGTGCGTCCGCGCGCGAACGCTGCGGCAATCGCGAGGGCCGGGTATTCGTCGATCATCGCGGGTGCCCGCTCGGAAGACACCACGACGCCGCGCAGCTCGGAATGGCGCACATGCAGGTCCGCGATGTCCTCGCCGCCCGAGGTGCGCTCGTTCTCCAGCGTGATGTCCCCGCCCATTTCCCTGAGCGTGCGCACCAGCCCCGTGCGCGTGGGATTCATCAAGACGTTCTCGATGACGATGTCGGCGCCCGGGACGATCAGCCCGGCCACGAGCGGGAAGGCGGCGGAGCTGGGATCGCCGGGCACCGTCACCGCCTGTCCGGCCAGATCGGGCTGGCCGACGAGGGAAATCTCGCGGGCGCCCTTGCCGATTTCGGTCACGGCGATCTCGGCCCCGAAACCGGCCAGCATCTTTTCGGTGTGATCGCGCGTGAGCACCGGTTCTGTCACCACGGACCGCCCCGGAATGCCCAGGGCCGCCAGCAGCATGCACGATTTCACCTGCGCCGAGGCGATGGGCACGGTGTAGGAGATGGGGTGCGGGGTGCGCGGCCCGCGCAGGGCGACGGGCAGCTTGCCCAGGTTCTGCTCGACAACCTCGACACCGATGGCGCGCAGCGGATCGAGCACCCGGTCCATCGGCCGCTTGCGCAGCGAGGCGTCGCCGTCGAACCGGCTGACGAAATCGCGCGTGCCCACCAGCCCCATGCACAGGCGCACGCCCGTGCCCGCATTGCCGAAATCGAGCGTGTCCGGGGCTTGCGAGAAGCCGTCGGGCCCCACGCCGGCGACGATCCATTCGTCCCCCTGCTTCACGATGCGTGCGCCGAGCTGTTCCATCGCCTTGCCAGTGGCCATGATATCCGCGCCTTCCAGCAGACCCGTCACGCGCGTTTCCCCGTGCGCCAGCGCGCCGAGCATCAGGGCGCGGTGCGAGATCGACTTGT
>CAZNHG010000433.1:0-2566 GCA_964572555.1 uncultured Devosiaceae bacterium
CGAACCAATCGTTTTGGGTACCGCCCCGAACCTTCAGACTGCCCCCATCATCGTGGCGCTTGACCAGGGCTATTTCGAAGATCAAGGCCTCGAGATAGAGATTGTGAACTTCACTTCCGGTCGAGCGGCTCTCGAGGCGATCCTGGGAGGTCAGCTGGACCTGGCATTCATGTCCGAGTATCCGGTGGCCGTCGCTGCACTCAACGACCAGGATTTCCAGGTCGTGACAACTCTCTCGCGATACAAGGCGAACCGCATCATCTCCAAGGCCTCTGAGGACTTCGAAACGGTGGCCGATCTGGAAGGCAAGAGTATCGGCACAACCCAGGGGTCGAATGCCGCATACTTCACCGAGATCCTTCTCGAAAATGCGGGGGTTGATGCCGAGATCGTCAATGTGGCCCCCGCCGATATTGTTCCAGCGCTTGCGCGTGGAGATATCGATGCTGGCGTGATGTTTCCCGACTTCTATCCGGCAGCCGCCGACGCGCTGGGCGGTGACTACCGCGAACAGGTGAGCACCGACTATATCGCTCACTTCGTTATTTCTGCATCCGCCGACATGATCGATGATCGCAGCGGCGACATCGAAAAGTTTCTTGCCGCGCTGATCGAGGCGGAATCGTTCATCAGGCAAAATACCGCTGAAGCACAAGAGATGCTTGCAGACGCAAGTGAGGGGGCACTCACTCGCGAGGTCGTCGAAAGCACATGGTCCGAGGCGGAATACGAGATTGGTCTCGATGAAGGGCTCCTGGACCTACTTGCTTCCGAAGCGGAGTGGGTTGTTGCAAGCGGGATGGTCTCGGGCGATGCGAGCAGGGAACTTTTGCGTGGCTATTTGGCGACGGAACCGCTCTCTGCCGTCGCCTCAGACCGTGTCGAAATTAGCGACTGAAGGCGAAGGGGCGGGCCACCCGCCCCTTCCCGCGGCCCACTCCTGCACATGGAACTCTAGCTCATGAACTCCGCCGAACTCGCAACGGTCACCGGTCGTTCCTCCTATGCATTGGCACCGGAACTAATCCTTACGCCCGACGGCGTCGAAGAAGATATGGTCCTCGTCGTCAGTGATGGACGCATCGAAGAGTTGGTGCCGGCCAAGCAATTCGCCGGCGAGGCCCTCTCGCTGACCGGCCGCGCCATTATTCCCGGCTTTGTCGATACACACACACATATCGGGCAGACCTTCGGAAAGGCATTGATCGGAGGCGAGCCGGCGCAGATTTGGAAGCGCATCTGGCACCCGATGGAAGTCGCAATGGGGCCGGATGAGGCCTACGCATCAGCCAAGTGGATGTGTCTAGAGGCTCTGCGCGGCGGATTTACGACGCTTGTTAGTTACGGTCTCAACGACGTCGACAAGAATGCAGCAGTCCACGAAGCAGCGGAAGAGACCGGGCTGCGCCTTGTTTCGTCAACCGGCCTGGATCAGTTCGCAGGCGAGGTCGGCACCGGCGAGGGCGTTCACGATCTCGGAGAGATCATCGATCGTATTGAGACGCACGTTGAACAGTGTGCCGGCCATAAGAGCATCACGCCATCGGTTTGTTGCAGTTCGTTCCTGGGCAATGCGCCCGAGACACTGAGCGCCGTGTCCGAGTATTGCGCTGCGCAGGGCCTTGTACTGCAAATCCATGCCAACGAGCACTTCCCCGAGTTGCAGGACTGCCTGCTGCGCTTTGGAAAACGGCCAACGCAATTCCTTGCAGGTATTGGCGTGCTTGGCGCCCATGTGCTGCTCCATCACACCACGATCGTTTCGGAAGAAGAAATTGAGATCCTGTGCGCTACCCAGACAGCTACCAGCTACAATCCCCTGGCAAGTATCTGGAAGGGCAATGCCGTGGCGCCGGCTTTGCGCTACGCGCAGCGTGGCATCCGCTTTGGAATAGGCTCGGATAATACATCGGAGGATGCCTTCAAGAACCTTTTTGCCGCCGAAGCTAGCCAGCGGCTGGCGCATGGCATGCCGGTGGCGGATTTTTCATGTGGTGCGGCATGGACTTGGGTTGATGCAGCGACAAGCGCCGCCGCGGATGCCGCTGGGCTCGGCGACACTGCTGGCAAGCTGTCTCGCGGAATGGCAGCGGACTTTCTGGTCCTGGATACACAAGCACCTGAATGCCTGCCCGCCATCGATTTTGAATGGGAACTGGTGCGCTCCTACAATCGCGATCAGATTGAAGCCGTCGTAATCGACGGCAAGCTTCGCGGTGTAAATGGAAAGCCCGCAGGCTGGAGTGACTCAGATTTTGTGACCGAGCATTTGCCGACCGCCGAAACAGTCGCAACTGCTCCAGGCATCACTCGCTTGCACGGTCCGTCGACGCGGTATCGTCCAAGGGACAAGGTGTAGTCTGCGCATGGGAGGTATGACTGGAGGGCAGGTTCCAAGTCCGCCGCAGAGCGATATCATCTCGTATGTCGTCAAGGTGAGGAAACCAAGCCCGTGGCAGTAATTCCCTATCGCAAGCGTGCGGAAGATGAACCCACCCTCGACCGTGACTCCCTGATACTTGCAGAACAATCGCTCGACTTCCGTCTGCTCGATGGACTAGCCCCC
>CAZNHG010000434.1:0-2536 GCA_964572555.1 uncultured Devosiaceae bacterium
GGCGTTCGCGGTGTCGCGGCTGTTGTGCTCGCCGGAGATCCCGACCTTCGAGGAGTTGCAGTATTTTCTCGAGCACGGCAGCGCGCATACCGCGCTGCGCAAGGATGCGGATATCAACCATATTCACTGGGCGACGACGCGGCGGCAGGCCTATCCCGCGCTGATGGCGCTGGCGATAGACCACCGGGTCCAGCTCGAGGACATGGCCCGCGACGCCGGAGCCGGTGTGGAGCGGATCGGGGACTTCAAGGTGCTGGCGGTTCAGGCGGCGGCGCGGGTGGCCAAGGGGCGGCCCGGTTATGGCATGCTGCTCGACGACACATACGGGCGCGAGGCGCTGTTCGCTGCGCATGCCGAACCGGACTTCTGGATCGGCCGGCCGGTCGAGGAACCCGGCTCGCGGCCGCTGCGGTTCGAATACGGGCAGGATGTCGGCGGGCGGCTGATCGAGTGGCCGGTGGACCACTGCATCAAGTGCCTCAGCTTTTATCACCCGGACGACGATGCCGCGCTGAGGCGCGAGCAGGCCGGCAAGCTGAAGGCGGTCTACGAGGCGGCGCGCCGGGTGGGACGCGAGCTGCTGGTCGAGATCATCGCGGGCAAGCACGGCGATCTCGACGAGACGACCATTCCCCGCGCGATGGAAGAGCTTTATGCTGAGGGCATCAAGCCCGACTGGTGGAAGCTCGAACCGCAGAACTCGACGGCGGCATGGCAGGCGATCGACGCGACGCTGGACAGGTGCGATCCATGGTGCCGGGGTATCGTTTTGCTGGGGCTGGACGCGCCGGAGGATGATCTGATTGCCGCGTTCGCAGCGGCGCGGGGTGTCAAATCGGTCAAGGGGTTTGCCGTGGGGCGCACGATCTTCGCCGATGCGGCGCGGAAGTGGCTCGGCGGCGAGATTTCGGATGACGATGCTGTCGCCGACATGGCGGCGCGGTTCGGGGCGTTGACGGAGGCGTGGCAGAGGTTGGGGTGAATTGGTTGGTAAAGCGTTCGCCCAGCTACGGGCCAACGACACCCTCCCCCCGGATCAAGTCCGGGGCAGGTTCTTGATGGGGAGGGGTGGGGCCACATGGCACATCGCAGGCGGTGACACCCCCCTCTGGCAAAATCTAATACTTGGCGATGCCAAGCATAAGATTTTGCGTCTCCCCCACATCGGGGGGAGATGAAGCCATAAAAGCGGGGCGGCCGCGGGGCGGTTCGTTCGACACGAGATGCGATAGGGAGGACCAATTGGCCGAACGCAAGATTTCCGCCGACCTGGTGGGCAGTGAGAACGCCCGCCTGGAGAAAAACGTGTCAGCCGACTACGAGGCGCTGGGCGCGCAGCTTGCCCGCCGCGGCGTCGACATCGGAGCGGTCACCGACAAGGTAGCGGCGTATGGCGTGGCCATTCCCTCCTGGGGCGTGGGCACCGGCGGCACGCGGTTCGCGCGTTTCCCCGGCAAGGGCGAGCCGCGCGACATCTTCGACAAGCTCGATGACTGCTCGGTTATTCACGAGCTGACCGGCGCGACGCCCACAGTTTCCCTGCACATTCCGTGGGACAAGGCCGATCCGGCCGCGCTCAAGGAGAAGGGCGACGCGCTCGGGCTGGGGTTCGACGCGATGAATTCCAACACCTTCTCGGATGCGCCGGACCAGAAGCACTCCTACAAGTACGGCTCGCTCACCCATGCCGACGCGGCGGTGCGGGACCAGGCGATCGCCCACAATGTCGAGGTGATCGACATCGGCAAGGCCATCGGTTCCAGGGCCCTGACGGTGTGGATCGGCGACGGCTCGAACTTCCCCGGCCAGACGGACATGACCACCCAGTTCGAGCGCTATCTCGCCTCGATGCGCGAGGTGGTGAAGGCGCTGCCGGACGACTGGCGCATCTTTTCCGAGCACAAGATGTACGAGCCGGCGTTCTACTCTACGGTCGTGCAGGATTGGGGCACCAACTACATGATCGCGCAGGAGCTGGGCCCGCAGGCCTATTGCCTTGTCGATCTGGGCCACCACGCGCCGAACGTGAACATCGAGATGATCGTGGCGCGCCTCATCCAGTTCGGCAAGCTGGGCGGCTTCCACTTCAACGACAGCAAGTATGGCGACGACGATCTCGACACCGCCTCCATCGATCCGTTCCGCCTGTTCCTGGTGTTCAACGAACTGGTCGCGGCCGAGATGCGGGGCGCGAAGGACTTCGATCCCGCGCACATGCTCGATCAGAGCCACAACGTCACCGATCCCATCGAGAGCCTGATGCAGAGTGCCGTCGAGGTTCAGCGCGCCTATGCGCAGGCCCTCATCGTCGATCGCGAGACGCTCAAGGCCCATCAGGACGGCAACGACGCCATGATGGCCTCGCAGACCCTCAAGACGGCCTATCGCACGGACGTCTCGCCCATCCTGGCGATGGCCCGCCTCAAGAACGGGGCGGCTATCGATCCGGTGGCAACCTACCGCGCCGCCGGCTACCGCGATGCGGTCGCCAGGGAGCGTCCGGAAAGTTCCGCCGGGGGCGGGGGGATCGTTTAGG
>CAZNHG010000435.1:0-2535 GCA_964572555.1 uncultured Devosiaceae bacterium
CCCAGCCGGCCTTGCCGCGCAGGCAGATGCCGTTGATGTCCGCGTCGCGATCGGTGATCTGGCGGGCAGCGTCGCCGATGAACTCCCACGTGGGAGCGTCGGGCATTTCGAGACCGGCCTGTTCGAACAGGTCGGTGCGGTACATGATCATGGCGCTTTCGCCATAGAACGGCGAGGCGTAGAGCGTGTCCTCGACCGAGAGCGACTGGCGGATGGCCGGCAGCAGGTCGTCGGCGTTGTAGGTCTCGCCCATGTCGTCGAGCGCGACCAGCCAGTCCTGCTTGGCCCAGATCGGCACCTCGTAGGTGCCGATGGTCATGATGTCGTACTGGCCGCCGCCGGTGGCGATGTCGGTCGTCACGCGCTGACGGAGCACGTTCTCCTCGAGGGTCACCCACTCGAGCTCGATATCAGGATGCTCGGACGTGAAATTGTCCGACAGCTCCTGCATGCGGATCATATCGCCATTGTTCACCGTGGCGATGGTCAGTGTGGTCTGCGCCTGCGCAGCGGCCGCAAGGGCCATGGCGCCGCACGCGCCGATCAGAATCGGAGTCAGTTTCATTGATATCCTCCCAGATACAAGAGGCCATTGAGCATTTGCTTTGGCCGTGAGCAATTATTCATCTGGGCATGAATCGAGTCAAGCCGGAATCCGCGTCGTGTCCGAAACGGCCACAAACGCGTCGGCTAAGTTTTTGAAATAAAGCGGATCTTTCAGTCGTTGAGCAGGGCGGTGGCCGTGAGTTCGTCGGTGATCAGGCCGTTGACCAGGCCCCCGGTGATGGCGGCGCGGACGCCGGGGAGCTTCTTTTCGCCCTTGGCCATGGCGACGATCAGGCAACTTTCGGTGGAGGGCAGGGTGCCACTGGCCACGCGGGTATTGGTAAGTCCCTCGATCAGGCGCCCTTCGGCATCGAAGGCCCAGCCGCAAATCTCGCCGACAGCGCCGGCTTCGCGCAGCTCGGCGAGTTCGTCGCTGGTCACGAATCCGTCGACATGCAGCGGGGCTTCGGGGCCGAGATCACCGACGCCGACGAAGGCGATATCGGCCTTCTGTGCCAGCTCGAGCGCGGCCGCGACAAGGGGCTGGCGGTGCAGCAGATCACGCTCTTCGGCGGTGGAGGCGACGACCGGCAGCGCCATGGGGAAGCTGCGGGCCTTCGAGGTGTCGGCGAGGGTGAAGATCACGTTGTAGAACGAGGCCGAGCCGTCCGGTGCGATGTTGCCGGCCAGCGAGACGATCCTGTGGTGGGGGCAGTCCATCTTCGGCAGCATGGCGATGGCTGCCTTGAGGGTCCGGCCCGTGCCGATGGCGATGGTCTTGGGAGTCTCGGAGGCGAGGCACCGCTCGATCTCGGCGGCGCCGGCGAGCGAGACGCCGGTCGTCGAATCGGACATGGGATCGCCCGGCACGACCTCGGCATGTTTCAGGCCGAAGCGCGTCTTGAGTTCCTGGCCGAGTTCCATGCAGCGGGCGATGGGATGATCGATCCGCACCTTGACGAGGCCGCTGCTGACCGCGAGGGAGACGAGGCGCTGGGCCGACTGGCGCGAGACGCCGAGAATGGCGGCGATCTCGTCCTGGCGGCGGCCGTCGACGTAGTAGAGCCAGCTGGCGCGTGCCGCGTCGTCGAGGCGCTTGCCGCTTTCAGAGGTCTGTCCCGTCGGTACCTTGTCGTCCATGCCGTTCTTCCGTTCCCGCCGCGGCGGATGTGATGTCTCGCGAGGTGTATCCATGCGCGTCAATATTGTCACCGAAATGTTGCCGCGTACAAATCCAGATCGCAACTGTCTGGTTTTGCCGGGTTTTTGCGGCCGGGTATCGGCGCGGCGAGCCGTGTGCAGCATCCCCTGCCGCGATTGACGGGCCGGTTCGGGCCGTGCAGGTATGTGCCCGGATTTGTGGAGCCGGTACACGGGGTGTCCGGCTTGAACGGGAGGAAGAACGACCATGTCCAGTCTGTCCGGCAAGACCTGCCTGATCACCGCTGCCGCGCAGGGCATCGGCAAGGCCTCGGTGGAGGCGTTCGCCGCTGCCGGCGCCAGGGTGATCGCGACCGATATCAATGCGGATGCGCTCAGGGAACTGGAGGGGCTGGACAACGTGACGACGCGCGTTCTCGACGTGCTCGACGACGACGCGGTCAAGGCGGCGCATGCGGAGACCGGGGAGATCGACGTGCTGTTCAACTGCGCGGGCGTGGTGCACAACGGCTCGATCCTGGAGACGAGCGACGCCGATCTCGACTTCGCGCTCGATCTCAATGTCCGCGCCATGGTGCGGACCATCAAGACGTTCCTGCCCGGCATGCTGGCCAAGGGGGACGGCGCGATCATCAACATGGCCTCGGTCGCCTCGAGCGTGACGGGCGTGCCCAACCGCTTCGCCTATGGCGCGACCAAGGCGGCAGTGATCGGGCTGACCAAGTCGGTGGCGCGCGACTATGTCGACAAGGGCATCCGGTGCAACGCCATCTGCCCGGGGACGGTGGACTCGCCTTCGCTTCAGGAGCGGCTGAAGGCGCAGGGCAA
>CAZNHG010000436.1:0-2526 GCA_964572555.1 uncultured Devosiaceae bacterium
CAGAACTATGCGCTCTACCCGCACATGTCGGTGCGCCAGAACATGGGCTTTGCCCTCAAGATCGCCGGCCGGCCCAGGACGGAAATCGAGGCCGCCGTGACGCGCGCCGCGGAGATTCTTCGCATCGAGGCACAGCTCGACAAGCGCCCCAAGGCGCTCTCGGGCGGACAGAAGCAGCGCGTCGCCATCGGCCGCGCAATCACGCGGGCGCCGGACGTGTTTCTGTTCGACGAACCGCTGTCGAACCTCGACGCGGCCCTGCGCTCGCAGATGCGGGTGGAACTGGGGCGCCTGCACGCCGAACTCGGCGCCACCATGGTCTACGTCACTCACGACCAGACCGAGGCCATGACGATGGCGAGCCGGATCGTGGTGCTCAACGACGGGATAATCGAGCAGGTCGGCACCCCGCTGGAACTCTACAACCGCCCCGCCAACCGCTTCGTAGCCGGCTTCCTCGGCTCGCCGCGCATGAACTTCATCGAGGGCCGGGTCGAGGCAGTTGGAAACGGCGAGGCCTCGATCGCCGCGCCAGGCTTTGCCGGGCACCTCGACGTGGCGCTCAGGCCGGACGCGAAGGCACCCTCCGCAGGCGACCGCGTGACCGTCGGCATTCGCCCCGAATCCTTCGGCGAGGACGAAAGCGGCGCCTGGATCATCGACGGCACGATAGCGGTCATCGAGAGCCTGGGGCGCGAGACGCTGGTCTATCTCGACTGCGAAGCCGTGCGTGCCTTCGACTCCGAATCCCACGAGGGCTATTTCGCCGTGCACCGCACGCGCCAGATCGCGGCCCGGCATGGTGACGCGCTCACCGTCAGCGTCGATCCCGACGCCGTCTTCGTCTTCGACGCGGCGGACGAGGTCATCGCCCTGCCGCCCTCTCACTGATTGAAACAACACCGATAATCAAAAGCGAGCCCACCCATGCGTTATCGCCAGATTCACCTCGACTTCCATACCTCGGGCCGGATCCCGGGCATCGGGTCGAAATTCGACGGAAAGGCCTTCGGCAAGGCGTTCAAGGATGCCCATGTAGACAGCGTTACCATCTTCTCGAAATGCCATCATGGTTACTCCTACCACCCCACGAAAGTGGGCGAGATGCATCCCGGTCTCGATTTCGACCTGCTGCGCGGCCAGCTCGACGCGCTGCACGCCGAGGGGATCAACGCGCCGATCTACCTGACGGCCACCTGGGACGAACTGGCGACCTTCAACCACCCCGAATGGCGGGCCGTCGCGCCGGACGAGTCGCTGCCGCGCTTCTCCAGCGAGCCGAAGGGAACCGGCTGGGCCTCGCTCGATTTCTCGACGCCCTATCTCGACTATCTGTGCGCGCAGGTGGACGAGGTGATGGAAAACTATCCGGACGGCGACGGCATCTTCATCGACATCGCCTGGCAGGTCCCGTCCATCTCGCCGTCGGCACAGGCGCAGATGGAAGCCAGGGGGCTGGACTGGACCGATCCGGCCGACCGCGCAAAATTCACCTCCGAGGTTACCGAGAACTTCTTCCAGCGCATCAACGACACCGTGCACAAGCACGACCCCAAAAGACCGCTTTTCTTCAACACCGGCCACATCCGGCGCGGCATGCGCGACCACTATCTCAAGCACTACACGCATCTCGAACTCGAGTCCCTGCCAACTGCGGGATGGGGTTACGAGCATTTCCCGCTTAGCGCCCGCTATGTCGAGCAGATGGGCCTGCCTTTCCTGGGAATGACAGGCAAGTTCCATTTCCACTGGGGCGAAGTGGGCGGCTATAAAAAGCCCGACGCCATGATCTACGAGTGCGGCGCCATGATCGCGCAAGGCGCGCGGTGCTCGGTTGGCGATCACCTGCACCCGACTGGCGCCATCGACGCGGCGACCATGCGCGTCATTGCCCCCGCCTACAAATGGGTGGCCGAGCGCGAGCCCTGGGCCGAGAATTCGAGCAACCGCGCCGAGATCGCGCTGGTGAGTACCGAAGCGATGGCGGGGAACGATCTTTCCGACATACCCGGCCGCCGCACACCGGCCGACGAGGGCGCGGTGCGGGTGCTCATGGAAGGCCAGTTCACCTTCGACGTCGTCGACGCCGAAAGCGATCTGAGCGCGTACCGCCTCGTCATCCTGCCGGATGCGATCCGTGTCGATGACGCGTTCAAGGCCAAAATCGACGCCTACGTCGCCGGCGGCGGCCGGGTGTTGCTGACCGGAATGAGCGGGATCGATCCCGACACCGGCCTCCAGTTCGATGTGGGCGCCAAATGGGCCGGGACGTCGGACATGAGCGGCGGCGACTACCTGCTGCCCGTTCCCGAACTGCAGGCAGAGGGCGTCGACAGCCCGCTGTTCATGTATGAGCCATCGCAGCGGATCGAGGTGACCGACGGCACCGGGCTCGGGACCATCCACAATCCCTATTTCGACCGGACGCCCAAGCACTTTTCGGGCCACGTGAATGCGCCGAGCCGGCCGGAGCCGGAAAGCTACGCGGCAGGAGTCAGCAAGGGCGGCTTTACCCATCTCGCGCAC
>CAZNHG010000437.1:0-551 GCA_964572555.1 uncultured Devosiaceae bacterium
ATGGCATTGATCAACACCATCTCTCCCGCGTTGAACGCACCTGCACCTCAGCTGATTGCACTTCCGTAGGTGCGATCGCCAAAGGCTCGACCACCGAAGCACCGCACGCTGACAACTGTGACCATTGCTGTCATTGCCTTGGGCACACTCACGGCTCCCATTTTGCCGTTTTGCCAACCAACCATTTAATGTTAGTGGCGCATTTACCAGCGGTACATACCGGAGAGAGTGTCACGTTTTCTCCGCCTCCTCTCGACGCCATTCACCGCCCTCCCATCGTTTAGCAGTACCTCGCTCAGCTGGCCTATCGCCACTGACGTGCCTCACCCATTCATACAACCGGTACCAGGTGGATGTTCCCCGGTATGCGGAGACAATTAATTGAAGTTCCACCCAGGTGAATACCATGCATCATCGCATCCGTTCACAACGATCACTTTGGCAGCGCGGCATTGTACGGACCGTAATCGCTCTACTCATTGCCGTGCCCTCTCATGGGACGTGGGCAAAGCCAACATCAGAAAGCCTTAGCCTCGCAGAAGCCACTGAAC
>CAZNHG010000437.1:561-2525 GCA_964572555.1 uncultured Devosiaceae bacterium
GGTCCGGGCGTCTCGTCAATCAGCCGACCAAACTCCCGGCTACCAAGTCGAACTCGAAGTCGAAAATGTACTGGGGTCCGACAGCTATGCGGGTAGTGACCAAGCCGAGCTGACTGTATCACTGTCTTCCATCTTTGAGTTGGGAGGGAAGCGCGAATCCCGTGTTGCGGTAGCCGGTTCCCGCGCAGCATTGGCTCAAGCCGAAGAACAGGCTATGGCTCTGGACACCCTTGGGCAGGTTACCCAGCGGTTTGTTACAGCGTTGACACTGCAAGAGAAATTGTCCGTGGCCAAGACGACTGCAACCCTGGCTGAGACCACCCATCAATTGGTCCAGCGTCGTGCAGAGCGGGGAGCAGCGCCAGAGGCCGAACGCCTGCGGGCCAAAGCGGCGCTGAGAATGGCTCGCTTACAACAAGACTCTCTCGCGTCACAGCTGCAAAGCAGCAAACTGACCCTGGCCAGCCTTTGGGGGGCTGACCAGGTCAAGTTTGGAAAACTCAATGGCGAACTGTTCCAGTTTGAGCAAGACGCAGCCAGCTTCGATGCCCTGTACCAGCGCGCCGAGTGCGATGCCCTGCGCGAGTATAACCGCGAAAAGAAGAGCTGTTAGGTACTTCACCGCCCGCATTTACTTATCCCCTTCGAGATCGATTACGACGCTGGTCGTGCCGTCAGCCCGAATTTGAACTTTCTTCGATACAGAGCCCAAGGTCGGATGAACCGCGACGACCGTACATGACAGCGTTCTGGCGCCTGACCCCTCCTCATCCAGCCAACCGCCGTCCACCGCGGGCGGCAAGGCCGCCCGCGGCCCCCCTGACGGCGGCGTGGGAAGCTGCACCACACGCCGCCGTTAGCTTTATGTAGAAGCTCTATCGTGCTTGGGTTAGATACCATGGCGAAACAAGGCGGATTCGGACAATCCGGGCAGCCGTTCATCGTGCTCGCTGAGGGCACGGAGCGGGAGCGCGGGAAGAGCGCCCAGGGCAACAACATCATGGCCGCCAAGGCCATCTCCGATGCGGTTCGGAGCACGCTGGGTCCGCGAGGCATGGACAAGATGCTCGTGGACTCCATGGGGGACGTCGTCATCACCAACGACGGTGTGACGATCCTCCGCGAGATCGACATCCAGCACCCGGCGGCCAAGATGGTCGTCGAGGTCGCCAAGTCGATGGAGTCCGAGGTCGGCGACGGCACCACCAGCGCGGTCGTGCTGGCAGGCGAGCTCCTCAAGCGCAGCGAGGACCTGCTCGACGATGTGCACGCGACGCTGATCGCCAAGGGCTACCAGATGGCTGCCGAGAAGGCCACCGAGGTCCTCTCCGGGCTGGCCACCGAGGTCGACGTCAGCGATGATTCGATCCTCGAGAAGGTCGCCCGCACCTCCATGGCCTCCAAGCTCAGCGGTGGCCACGTGGACACGCTGGCGCCCATCGCGGTCAAGGCCGTCCGCGCCGTGGCCGACAAGGAAGGGGACACCTACACCATCGATCTCGACAACATCTCCTTCGTGAGCGAGACCGGTAGCAGCGTGGACGACACGACCTTGGTCGAGGGCCTGGTCCTCTCCAAGGACCGCGTCCACACCGGCATGCCCGAGAGCGTCGAGGACGCTCGGATCCTGCTGCTCAACGAGGCCATCGAGGTCAAGAAGACCGAGGCCGACAGCGAGATCCAGATCACCGACCCCGACCAGCTCAACGCCTTCCTCGATCAGGAGCAGGCCCAGCTCGAGGAGGTCGTCGACCGCATCGAGAAGACCGGCGCCAACGTCGTGCTCTGCCAGAAGGGCATCGACGACATGGCCCAGCACTTCCTGGCCAAGAAGGGCATCTTCGCCATCCGCCGCGTGAAGAAGAGCGACATGGAGAAGCTCGAGCGCGCCACCGGCGCCCGCATCGTCTCCAACGCTGCGGACATCACCGAGGAGGACCTCGGCACCGCCGGCACCGTCGAGG
>CAZNHG010000438.1:0-2510 GCA_964572555.1 uncultured Devosiaceae bacterium
GGTTATGCGCCGGCCCTCGGCGAGGCGCGCCTGGTAGCGCGCGAGCGCGATGTAGTTGCCCGCGAGCCAGTGGGTCTGCCAGACCTCCATGCAGTCGACTTCGCCGGGCAGGGCCCAGTCCCACGGGATGGCCGGCTTGTCATGATTGATCGAGAAAAGGGCGCCGGACTCGCGGATGCGGGCGACCATCGTGGCGACATCGGCGTCGCTGGTGGCGCGGAAGTCGGTGATTTCGCGGGCGCCGAAGACGTTGGCGTGGCCGAATTCGGTGGTGAACTCGTAGGCGGGCACGAAGACCAGCTCTTCGCTCGAGGCCGTGTCGAAATAGGCCTGCTGCTGGGTGGTGGTGTTGTGGTCGGTGACGGCCAGGAAATCGAGGCCCTCGCGCACGGCGGTGGCGTGCAGGTGCTGCGGGGCGCCATAGGCATCGGAGTGGAAGGTGTGGGATTGCAGGTCGCCGCAATACCAACCGGGCTGGCGCCGGGCGACGGGCGGTACGGGCCCGGGGCGGACGAGCTCGCGGTCCTCGCTGGAAAAGCGGACTTCGAGGCGGACCGCGACCGGCACCTCCGGCAGGCGGTAGAGCCCCAGGATCACGTGCCATGTGCCGGTCAGGATATCGCCGGGGACATAGCCGGGCGTGGCGGCGTCGCGGCCTATGAAGAAGCGCGAGCGCGCCCCGCCGCTCCAGCCGCGCAGGCCCCTGGCGGAGGGGAAGGGGCCGAGTTCGGGGTCGGCGGCGCCGAGGTCGATCACGCAGTTCTCGGCCTTGGGATAGTCCAGGCGCACCTCGAGGCGGGTGACGCCTTCGGGCACCGCGAAGGGGACGAGCCGATAGGGATTTTCCGCCTTGTCGGCGGCGCCGAGGGATACGGTGATGGCGTGGTCGGGGGCGGTCTGCGGCGCGGGGCTGGCGCCGGCGGGAAGCTCGGTCATCGTGATGTCGGGTTCCGGACGGAGGGACAGGCGGTGATGAACTGTGCATGAGCCATGCACCGGAATCAATGCGGCGGGCCCGCTCCGCGTGGTCGAGCAGCCAAGCTGTCCGGCATCCATGTGCAGCGCGACATGACATCGGAGAACAAGGTGCCCGTCGCGGGCAACCAGCAGGGCTTGCTGGGGTTCGCCAGGGCGTTGATATCGGAAGAAAAACCGCCGTTCATCGTGACTTTTCCCTCGACAGGTGGAGGTGCCCGCCCGCATGGTCCGGCGATACCGTTGGGAACCGCGAAGGGAGGGCACGTGGCGCAGTTCGCATATCCGGGGCTGGCCATCACGCATGGCGATCACACGACACGGCTCAAGTGGCACCGGCTGCGCCGGCGCCGGCGCGATCCCGTGTTCGACACGGCGGTCATGGCCGAGGGGTTCCGGCTCGGTGCCTCGATGGAACTCGACATGCGGGTGCTGGCCGACGGTACCTTCGTGGTGCTGCACGATGCCGATCTCGCCGGCGAGACGACCGGTTCGGGGTGCATCGCCGGCCTGACGCCGGCGGATCTCGCGGACATACGCTTTTCGGACGGCGGCCGGACGCTGCTCTTGAGCACGGACCTCGCGGCCATGCTCACCACGGCGCACCCGGCGGCGGTGCTGCAATTCGACATGAAGGACACCCTCGCCACCATCGGCGCCGCGGGCGTGGCGCATCTCGCCGAGGTGGCGGCCCAAAGCCGGGCGCGGGTCGCGGTGAGCGGCGACAATCTCGAGCTGATCGAGGCCCTCGCCGCCCGGGCTCCTGCCATCCCGCGCGGAATCGATCCGACCGACAAGCTCGTCGCGATTTACAGGCAGGACGGTGCGGCGGCCGTCGAGACCGCCCTTCTTGCCGACCTCGCGGGGCCGACGCAGCCCGAAATCGTCTACCTGCACTGGCAGTTCGTCACGCACCTTGCCGCGGACGGTCTCGACCTCGTTGCCCTGTGCCGGTCGGAAGGAAAGACGGTCGATGCGTGGACCTTCAACCTCGCCGACCCGGATGACGGGTTCAGCGACGCTGAATGGGCGGATTTCAAGGCGCTCATGGACTTGTGGCCCGACCAGATCACCACCGACGAGGCCCCCGCGACGGAAGCGGCGTGGCGGGCGCGAATGGGTGGCTGAGTGGACCGTGCGGGGGTTGCCGTAGCTATCTTGCCGACGGCTGCTCATTGTGTCCGTTTGCCTCTCCCACCACTCTCCCGCTTGCCCCACGCACCCGCGTCATTCCGCTCACCCCACCCACGCCGTCATTCCCGCGAACGCGGGAATCCAACCGAGCCAGTCGGTTGGGAAGGTGGATGTGCTGTGGCACGGCCTGTGTCTCGTGCCGCAGCCTAGGTGTTGCACGGCACCCGCTGTTGGATTCCCATTTGCATGGGAATGACGGAGAGGGTGAGGTTGGCCGAGGTGCCTCAAGCGCCCGTCAGCCGGGCGTTTGAGGGACTCTATCCTCGTCCCTTTGAGGTCCCGTATGCTTCTTGTCACGTTCCCGCGGTCGAGCGGAGGTGCACACGAGCGCTTCGCGGGGA
>CAZNHG010000439.1:0-2509 GCA_964572555.1 uncultured Devosiaceae bacterium
AGAAGACCGAACTGCACGGCCTGGGTCAGCGAGTTGACCATGTCCTGACCGAAGAGGTTCAGGATCAGTACGTCCGCACCGGAGTTGAGGACCGGGGTGAGGTACTGCGAGAAGTCACCGGCACCCAGCGGCGTGCGGACCGTCTCGGTGGTCTGCCAGCCAAGGCTTTCGGTGGCGTTCTTGATCGACTCCTCCTGGGTCCAACCCCAGGTATAGTCGGCGGTCAGGTGATAGGCGGAGCGTTCGCTGCCATACTCCTGCTCCAGCACGGGGGCAAGGGCCGCACCGGACATGTAGGCGTTGAAGAAGTGCCGGAACCCGTAGCGCTTCTTGTCCTTGCCGGTGGTGTCGTTGGAGTGGGTCAGGCCGGCCATGAAGATCACGCCCATTTCCTGGCACAGTCCCTGCACGGCGCTGGTGCGGGCGGCGTCCGACTTGGTCTGGGGGTCACCGGTGACGTAGTCGACCTTCTTGCCCAAAACGCCATTACCGCTGAGTGCACCGCCGGTGAAGGTGTTCAGCATGCCGCCGTCACCCTCGCCGTTGAGATGCTTGACGGCCAGCTCGTAGGCCCGCAGCTCGTCAGCGCCCTCGGACGCGTAGGGGCCCGTCTGCGGCACGTTGAAGCCCAGGGTTACCGTGTCGCCAGTGGGGTTGTTGCAGAACTCCTGGGCCCAGGCTCCGCGTGTGAACACGGTCGGGGCAACGCCGGCACCGACCAGCCCGGCCGCCGTGCCTTTGAGCACCTTGCGCCGGCTGAAGCCATTATCGCTTTCGCTCATTCTCTCTCCTCCTTTTCATGCGGTGTGCGCCAATCTTGTTCAGCGTTCTTCACCGTGCGAAAGAATAGTGAGTTATTGAAAAGCAAAGCAATACTGCATTGTAAAACATATATATTTCTGTAAAAATATGGACTTCAAACTTGAAAATTCTGTCAACGCTTTGACAGGCGGGAGGAGAGCATGCGCGCGCCCATCGGGCTGAAAATCCGCAACCAGCGGAAATCACTGGGGCTTTCGCAGTCCGGGCTCGCCCGCACCATTGGGATATCGCCGAGCTATCTCAATCTCATCGAGGGCAACAAGCGTGACGTCGGGGGCACTCTGCTGCAGAAAATCGCCTCCGGGCTCGGGATCGAGCTCGAACAGCTCACCGGCGAGAGCGAGCAGCGACTCATCCAGGAGCTCGAGGAGGCGTTCACCGATCCGGTGTTCGGCGACATGCAGTTCCGCAACGATGACGCGCGCGATCTCGTGGGACAGTTCCCGAAGGCCGCCACCGCGCTGGCGCGGCTCTATCGCGCCTATTCCGACGCCAATGCGAGCCTCGAGGTCCATTCCAACCGGCTGCGGTCGGACCCGCTTTTTTCCGAACTGCTGCACCAGGTGCTCACGCACATCACGGCGGTGCGCTCCAGCGCCGAAATTCTCGAGGAGGTGACGGACCTTTCCGAAGAGGAGAACCGGCGCTTCCTCACCTCCATCAATCGCGGCGCGGTGGCGATGTCGGATGTGGCGCAAACGCTGATCCGGCATTTCGACCAGACCTCGGACACACGCCGGTCGGTCTCCCCGGCCCGGGAACTCGACGACCTCATCATCGACGAGCGCAACCATTTTCCCGTTCTCGAGGAAACCGCGGACGACCTCCGCCGGGATATATCGCGCAGCCGCGTCTTGACCGAAGCGCGCCTGATCGAGGTTCTCGAGGACCGGTTCGGCGTGATGGTCGAGCGCGGGCGGGCACCGGACACGCGGGAATCCGGTTTTCCGGGCCAGTATCATTTCGATTCGGGCCGGCGGGTCATGTGGTTCCAGGGCTCGACCACGGCGGCGACGCGCCAGTTCCAGCTCGCCCGGCTCTATGGCGAGCTTGCCGCGGCCGATGTCCTGAATGAGCAGATCAACGACGCGCGGCTGACGAGTCCCGCCGCCCGCCGCCTCGCCTACCGGGCGATGAGTTCCTATCTCGCCGGCGCGCTCGTACTGCCCTACTCGCAGTTCCTGGACGATGCCGAGACGCATTCCTACGACATCGATTTTCTTGGTCAGACCTACACCGCCAGCTTCGAGCAGATCGCGCACCGGCTCGTCACGCTCAGGCGCAAGGGGGAGGAAGGCATTCCCTTCGGCTTTCTGCGCTCCGACCCGGCAGGGCGGCTGACCAAGCACTTTCCCCTGCCCGGCCTGCTGCTGCCCAATGCCGGACACGCATGCCCGCTATGGGCGATCTATGGCGCATTCCGCACGCCGGGGCAGGTGGTGCGCCAGGTCGTGCAGTTTGCGGACGGCTCCCGCTACCTGTTCATCGCCAAGACCGTTTCCAAGCGCCTGGCGACCTTCAAGGACCAGCCCTTCCATTCGTCGGTGATGCTGGCCTGCGACATCCTTCATGCCGATCGCACGATCTACGGACAGGGGCTGGACCTCGAGGATTCGGAGACCGACGTGCCGGTCGGCCCCGCGTGCCGGTTGTGCGTGCGGCGGGAATGCGCGCATCGGCAGGAGGA
>CAZNHG010000440.1:0-2506 GCA_964572555.1 uncultured Devosiaceae bacterium
GGAAGAACACGTCGGACTCCCTGCCCTGCTGAGCCAGCCGCGCCTGGCGGATGCGCTCGGCCCTGGCGGCATCGGCTTCCGGATCGGGACGAAACGGCAGCTCGTCCGAAGATGAAATCCCGAGATCGCGTTCCGCGCTGACCACGGCCGGGCCCATGTCCCCGGGCAGTGGCGGTCCCAGCTCGATCTTCGGTGCGAGATCGCTATAGCGCCGTGGCAGTTGTTCGAGCCCCTCAGGCGTGGGGTTGTTCTCGGTCTGATAGAGTTCCCTGCCGGTTTCACCACGATCAAAGAGGTTCGGTGGATCGAGAGCGAGGAATACGGCACCGCTGATCAACAACAATCCCACACCCGAGATGATCACCAGCACACGCCGATTGATCCGCCGTACCGGCTGCGGCCTGGCGCGCAGCGTCAGTTCTTCGGAATCTACGTTGGGTGTGGGGCCCGTTCCAGATGCCTCATCCATCACTGACCGTCCCCGTTTCGGGCGAGCACATCGAGAAGCGTGCGGTGCTGGCGGGGTTGCCCGTCAGTGCGGGTGATGCGCACGACCTGCTGCGGGTCTTCGCCCAGGCGCAGTTCGGCGGCAGCGAACAGCCGATCAACGACATAGGTGTGCCCGGCGACCCGGTAATTGACGAGCTGGTTCTCGCCGTTCGGTCCGACAACGAAGAGCGGCGGGGCTTCGCCCTGGTCGAGGCGTTCGGGGAACTGGATATAGACCTTGTGGGTGTCATCGAAGACGCGCACCGGGCGCCATGCCGGATCATCGCCACTGATGGCGTAGCGGAAATGCAGCTGGTCGAGACGCAGGCCACGATCGACGACATGTTCGGCTGCAGCTTTTGCGTCGGCGTTGCGGCGCTTGAGGGCCAGCAATTCATCGCGGGGGTAGTGCCAGGAAACAGAGGCCAGATAGGTTTCGGTGTCGCTGGTCAGTTCGAGGTGATAGCTGCGCCGGTCGGTGATGATAACGAGGTTAGTCCTCAGCCCCTCCTTGATCGGCTTGACCAGGACATGGGCGCGGGTCGTCGCGCCCGAACCGCCAACCGTGTCGCCGATGATCCAGCGCACGGTATCGCCCGCGGAGACGGCAACGATCTGCTCGCCTTCCTGCAGGGCGATGTCGCTGACCTGCTCGGGAGCGGTATAGAGCTGATAAAGTGCCCCCTCGACGAAGGGATAGACCTGGATGGCATTGACATAGCCACTCTCTGACGGCTCGACCTTGGCCGCCTGGTTGGCCGCGACGATGCGGTCCTCCGGCGGAAGGTCGTCATTGCCCTCGTCTGCCCCACCACTTGGCACCGGCTTGAGCTGGCCGGGAAGCGGCAGCGGTTCGGCCAGTTCCACCACCTTGACGGGATCGGGCGGATCGACGGCCAGGGCCGCAGGCTCGAACGCGGCCTGATCGAAATCGATTTTCGGGGGCAGTTGCCGGTTGGATGCGCAGGCGCTGAGGCTCAGCATAAGGCCCACAAGGGCGAGGTGTTTCATTTGTCGTCTCCGGATGTGAGCTCGCGGCTCCAGTTGACGGCATGCACGTAGATGCCGAGCGGGTTCTTTCTCAGTGCCGCCTCGGTGCTCGGCGGCTTGATCACGATGGTCAGGACAGCTCGATGGCGGGTGGTCGCGGCGAGCGCGCCGTTCTCGAAACTCTGCTCGCGCCAGCGCACGTCGAAGCTATCTGGCGACGAGCGCACGACGCTGGTGACCTCGACGGTGACGGTGCGCTCACCCACAGCACCGAAGGGATCGTTCTCGCGGGCGTATTCGTTAAGGGTCGCCGCGGCTTCCGAGGTCGCGTAGTCATAGGCCGCCAGCCAGTTCTGGCGCACGATGATCGGGTCGATCGAGAGCGCGCGGACATTCTCGATGAAGCGCGCCAGGTGATAGGCAATCTGGGCGTCGCTTGGTTCATAGGGCTCTGTCGCGGGACCGATCCCGCGCACTGCGCCGAGCCGATCGACTTCGACAACGTAAGGGGTGATCGAGCTGCGCCCGACCTGCCAGACGACGCCGGCAGAAAGGCAAAGGGCAAGCACCAGGCTGCCAAAGGCCATGAGACGCCAGTTCCTCGCCTGAACGCGGGCTGAGCCGATGCGTTCGTCCCAGACCTGCGCTGCCTTTTGATAGGGGGTCACCGGTTCTGCGGTCTGCCCGTAGGTTGTGGTCGAGCGCTTGAACATCAGTCTTCATCCTTGAGCTTGGGCGTTTCGCCCGCGGCGGGACGATCGCCGTCCCTCAGGGTATGGGCGGCAACAGTCACGCCTTCGCGCAGGCGCTGTTCGCGCCGCATGCCGCGTGCCCAGTCGGGCGCGTCGGGTGCCCCTGTTGGTGAACCTGTGGAGGATGCCGCGCTTGACGCGGCCCCGCCGGTCGCCTGTGCGGCGGCATTGCGTGCGCCCTGCCCCACAGCGCCTGCACCTGCCCGCGCAACACCGGTGAGACCGGCGGCAACACCGGCCGCACCGGACGCTCCCGACGCGCTGCGTGCCGCGTA
>CAZNHG010000441.1:0-2498 GCA_964572555.1 uncultured Devosiaceae bacterium
CGCGCCACAGGTCGGCCGGCTGGATGGTCGGCATCAGCATTTCGATGGCACCGGCGCGGTACTGCTCCTGCTCGATGATGTCCTGCACCTTGCGCAGCACCTTGTAGCCCAGCGGCAGCCAGGAATACAGGCCCGCCGCCTGCTGGCGGATCATGCCGGCCCGGAGCATGAGGCGGTGCGAAACGATTTCCGCTTCCTTGGGATCCTCCCTCAGAACGGGCAAGAAGTATCGGGACAGACGCATGGGTACTCCTGAAATTTCGCCGACTCATAAGCGCTAACGCGCTCAAGTGAAACCGCAGACTCGCCACTGTTGCAAGCCTACACCGGTGCTCAACTTTTTTGATGACTCCGTATCAACTAGTTGTTAGTGTCCGCGCCAATAAAGACAAAGACGGATGCAAGCCGTCGGACGCCGACAACGTCAAGGGAGGAGCGCTGGCAGCCCTTCTGGAGCCTAAGACCAGCGTATTGTCGCGGAACTTCATGCAGCAGGGCCCGGTGCCCTGCCTTTTTTTTGTCCCCGAGCATCGTGACAGCCGTGTGACAGCCTGGGCCCCGTGCGTTCATGCCGCAGTTGCGCTACAAGGCCGGCGAACTCTCTTTCAACGCGTTGCGTACCCGATGCCCTACCTGCTGCTGTTCCTGTCCATCATGGCCGAAGTCGTCGCCACAACGGCGCTCAAGGCGACGAACGGGTTTACCAACCCTGCACCGACAGCGGTCGTGCTGGTCGGTTATCTCGTGGCGTTCTATCTGTTCAGTCTCACCCTCAACGTCATTCCCGTGGGAATCGCCTACGCGATGTGGGCGGCGCTGGGGATCGTGTTCATTTCAGTGGGCGGGCTGGTATTCTACGGCCAGCGGCTCGACTGGCCCGCCGTCATCGGCATCGCGCTGATCGTATGCGGCGTGGTGGTGATTCATCTGTTCTCACGCGCGAACGCCTGATCAGCGCACTTCCTCGAGCTCGATCAGCGTGCCGTCGAAATCCTTGGGGTGCAGGAACAGCACCGGCAGCCCGTGCGCGCCGATCTTCGGCGTGCCGTCGCCGAGAAGGCGCGCGCCGTCCTCGAGCAGTTTGTCGGCCGCCGCCGCCAGATCGCTGACTTCAAAGCACATATGGTGCATGCCTCCGCTCGGGTTCTTCTCCAGGAAACCGGCGACGGTGGAGTCGGCGCCAAGCGGATGCAGCAGCTCGACCTTGGTGTTGGGCAGTGTCACGAAAACGACCGTGACGCCGTGTTCGGGCAGCTCCTGCGGGGCGGAAACATCCGCGCCCAGCGTATCCCGATATCTTGCGGCAGCGGCCTTTAGATCGGGCACGGCGATGGCGATGTGATTGAGCTTGCCGATCATTGATTGGTCAGCCGCCCCTCGATCCGGTTGAGAACGGCGTTCGCGGCGTCGAGCACATTGGTCCCCGGCCCGAATATCTCGGCCACCCCGGCGTCGCGCAGAAAATCGTAGTCCGATTCCGGGATGACCCCGCCCACGACCACCGGCACGTCCGCGAGCCCGCGCTGTTTCAGCAGCTCGACGAGATCGGGCACCAGCGTCTTGTGTCCCGCGGCCAGCGACGAGATACCGACCGCGTCCACGCCCATCTCGACGACGTGCGCCGCGACTTCCCCGGCGGTCTCGAAAAGAGAGCCGAAATGCACGGCAAATCCCATGTCGGCAAAGGCGGTGGCGATGACCTTGGCGCCGCGGTCGTGTCCGTCCTGCCCCATCTTGGCGATGAAGACCGAGGGCTCCCGATCGTATTCGAGCTTGAAGGTGGTGATGCGCTGCTGCAGCGCCTGATATTCGGGATCGGCGGCATACGCCTTGTTGTAGATGCCCGAGATGACATGCGCCTCGGCGTTGTAGCGCCCGAACACCTCCTCCATCGCCGCCGAAATCTCGCCGAGCGTGGCGCGGGCGCGGGCGGCCTCGACAGCGGCCACGAGGAGATTGCCCTGGTTCATCGCCGCGCATTCGGTAAGGGCCGCCAGCGCCTGGTCGACGCGTGTCCGATCGCGCGTGGCGCGCAGCTTCTCGAGCTGGGCAACCTGGTCGGCGCGCACCTTGCGATTGTCGATGTCACGTACGTCCACCTTCTGCGGATCGTCCAGCCGGTAGCGATTGACGCCGACGATGACGTCCTCGCCCCTGTCGATCCGTGTTTGACGGAGGGCCGCGGCTTCCTCGATGCGCGCCTTGGGAACGCCGGCCTGAACGGCCCTTGTCATGCCGCCCTGGTGCTCGACCTCGCCGATCAGTTCCCCGGCGCGCGCGACCAGTTCACCGGTGAGCGCCTCGACATAGTAGGAACCGCCCAGCGGGTCGACGACGTCGGTCACGCGCGACTCGTGCTGCATGATGAGCTGCGTGTTGCGGGCGATGCGCGCGGAAAAATCCGACGGCAGCGCAATGGCCTCGTCGAAAGCGTTGGTGTGAAGGCTCTGCGTGCCGCCAAGGACGGCCGCCATCGCCTCGAAGGCGGTGCGCACCAC
>CAZNHG010000442.1:0-2494 GCA_964572555.1 uncultured Devosiaceae bacterium
CATCCCGACCACAAGGACGCCTTCGCCGCCTTCATGGAAAAACCGCTCGGCTAGCGCGTTTCATTCCCGGAAGGCAACGCTGCCACACGACCTCCCTCCCGGATCAAGTCCGGGAGGGAGAGATAACCCTCACACTCCCTCCAAGAATGAATCCCCCGCATACGGAACCGCCCTACTCCAGCCCGATCCGCAGCAAGTCGATCTCGCGCTTGAGCCGGTCGATCTCCAGCTCGTAGAGCCGGCTGCAGTCGAGCCGTTCGGGCTGCTCGCCCAGCGGGATGACGACGCGGGCATAGCCCAGCGCATCCGGATCGGTCGCCACCCTGTCGCCGCCGATGGTTATGGCGCCGCCACCGGTCACCCCGAAATCGACATATCCGCCGGACGAGTTCACGCTCTGGCTGCAGCGCACCCCCTGCGAGGTCGTGATCGAGTCCTGCCCGCCCGGTCCGCTGGGCGCGGGTGGCAGCAGCACCCCGTCAGCCGCCGGTGCCGGGGAGGCGAGCGCCAGTGTAAGTGCCGCAAACCCGGGGCAGAACCGGGCCTTCGATATGCTTGGGAAGAATGCAAAGGCCAATCGTCCTCTCCTTTCGCGCGGGCGCGATCTTGAAGGCCAGGATGGCCTGCCGGGCATGGCCCGGCGCCAGCACCATCTCCGGCGGGTTGATACGGACGCCGCTTACGGCTCGCGTGAATTGCGGGTTCATGGGCACCAGCACGAAGCGCATGCGCCTCTCATAGGGGTTGCCCACCGTCAGCCGGAACCCCTTCACCGCGCTCGGCGTGTACCCCTCGTTACGCATGGGCGAAAGCGATTGCGCCGCCGCCCCGCCCACCCACAGAATGCAAAGACATGCCCAAAGGCGCCAGAACGGTCTCAGTTGCATGTGATCACCGTTCGCGTGGCGTAGGTGCCGGAGGCGAAGCCCCCCGGGTTGACGATGCGGTTGTCGATCCGCAGGACCGAAAGGGCGATCGTGCCCACCGAAAAGCTCGTCGCCGCCGGCGTGTAGTCCTGGCTGACCCCCGACAGGAGATTGAGCCCGGAATAGGCGACCTCGACCTGCTCGAGCGAGGGGTCGTAGGCCGGCGGGGACATGACCCGGACGGGCGCGGCGACGTCCACGATATTGCTGCCTACCGATACGACGGTGATCGTGCCATTGCTGCCCCCGCCTTGCCCGGACCCGAGGATCGTTCCGTCCCCATTCAGTCCCAGCGAACCGGATGTGCCCAGCGCCAGCGTGCAGGACGATTGCGCCAACGCCGCCGCCGGGACGACCGTCAGCGCCACGCCTGCCAGTATCAGAAGCCGGCTCAGTTGCATGTCACTACCGTCTGCGTGGTGTAGGTGCCGGCGACGAACCCGTTCGGATTGACGATGCGGTTGTTCACCGACAGCGTCGACAAGGGGATATTGGCCGCGGTGAAGCTGGTCGCGCCGTTCGTATAGCCCTGGCCGATCGCCGACAGCCCGTTGAGACCCGTATAGGCGACCTCGACCTGTTCGCTGGCCGTGTTGTAGCCGGACGGCGCCGCGCTGACGCGCTGCGGCGCGTCGACGTTGATCGTGTTGTTGCCGATCGAGAGCACCAGAACCGTACCGGGCAGGCCCCCGGCCTCGTCCGAGCCGAGCACGGTTCCGTCATCGCTCAGCCCCAGCGTGCCGTTCACTCCGATGGCGAGCGAGCAGATGGCGCTGATCGTGCCATTGAACTCGAGATTGACCGCCCGGGCGGGCGCCGCGGCCATGAAAAGCAATACAATAAAAATTAAATACCGCACTGAACCTACTCCCGGAAAAGCAAGTATCAGCGTCGATGATCATGGTTAATCAGCTATTAAATGGGCCACGTTACAGCGCGTACGTGCGAACACCTACGAAATATACGCAGGCGCAAACTTCGTCACGTCTGGCTACGCTGTAACGCGAAGACTCGAGTTATTTGGTCTTGCCGGCCATCCGGTTGCGTGCCGCATAGGTTTTCAGCCGCAGCCCGTTGAGCTGGATGAAGCCTTCCGCGTCGTGGTGGTCGTAGGTACCCGAGCCCTCCTCGAAGGTCACCAGGTCCTCCGAATAGAGCGAATAGGGCGAGGACCGCCCGACGACGCTCACCGATCCCTTGTAGAGCTTGACCCGCACCTCGCCGGTGACGAACTCCTGGCTCCTGTCGATCAGCGCCTGCAGCATCTCGCGCTCCGGCGAGAACCAGAAGCCGTTGTAGATCACCTCGGCATAGCGCGGCATGATCTCGTCCTTGAGATGCGCCGCTCCGCGGTCGAGCGTGATCGATTCCATGCCGCGATGCGCCGCCAGCAAGACCGTCCCGCCCGGCGTCTCGTAAATCCCGCGCGACTTCATGCCCACGAACCGGTTCTCGACCAGATCGAGCCGGCCCACCCCGTGCTTGCCACCCAGCTCGGTGAGTTTGTGCAGCACGTCGGCTGGCGACAGCTTTTCACCAATCATTGAGACGGCCTCGCCCATCTCGAA
>CAZNHG010000443.1:0-2492 GCA_964572555.1 uncultured Devosiaceae bacterium
GCCCGGTTGGATCTCATCCTTTCCGCTCCACGTCACCCAGTCGGAATGCCCGGCACTTTTCGCCGTCGCACCCAATCCAACATTGGATTGGACCTTGAACGGCATGTCAGGCACCTGCTGATAAGCAACTTGTTCCATAGCGTTTCGGATATCCGAATTCAGTACGTCTGCAGTTTTGCCTGGGCGGATCATCTCCAAGGCCATTTCTTGACCCACATCGGCGATACGGTCGGCGGCGCGGATAAGCTCGAGTTCCTCCTCCGACTTAACCAGACGGAGCCCATCGATGAGGTTCGAGGCGGCCACCAGCTTAGCGTCCGGAACCGCAGCCTGAAATGCCAGGTAGTGTGCGACCGGGAGCAGGGCGTCTTCGACGCCGATGCGCCCCGTTTGCAAGCCCCGTTCCCGGATGGCCGCGCCGAGCAGATCCACAAGTGATTTCAGGGGGGGCTGCGGATTCCGGATCGAAGGTGAAATATTATAGTCCCAATAAACTCTGATGTCCTTGATCCAAGATTGGAGCCTCGTGTGTGGACGATCGATGAAGGGTTCAATAATAACCGGATCCCCCTCTCGCGGTACCAATGCCGCGATGGGCCGTCCAAAAGCGTGTAGAGGAGCGCCGGTTAAATAATAAAATCCGGCATAGGAGGTGGCCACAACGGCATCAAGATTCTCGGAGGCCATTCGTGAGCGCAATAGGTCGTATCGCCGATCCATCTCCGCACGACTGAACACAGGCATTCGCTTACCTCCCTAGCGGGGCATCGCAGCCAAGGTACGGCTCAAGGGCCCGGCGACCATCTTCGAGCGGCAGTGGGGCGAAATCCGAGTGACGTCTGTCCACCCAGCGGACACGGCGGGCGCTCGTCCCCGCATTCCCGCCCTGACGCGCATGGCGGCCGCCGAATCCCTTCCCGATCACCTCGGCACCTTCGTGCCGCTGGAGTCCGTGTCGGGCTGGCCAGGGGCTCTCATCGTCAAATCCTTGACCGCGCTCTAATCCTTCAACGATCCCGCGGTCAGACCTTCAAGCAGTTGCCGCTGGACACAAATGAAAATCACGACGGCAGGCAGCGTAAAGATGATCCCTGCTGCCAGAAGCCCGCCATAGTTGGTCGCGCCCCTCGTGCTTTGCATCATGGTAAAAAGGCTCAGAGCGGCCGTTTGAGTGTCGATGTTTTTCGTGAGAATGAGAGGAAAGAGCATGTCACCCCAGGTCCAAATAAAGACGAACGCAGACACAGCAATGATACCTGGCAGCGAAAGCGGGAGCGTGACCCAGAAGAAGGCACCCAACCGGCTACAGCCGTCGACCAGCGCCTGTTCTTCAAGCGTCACCGAGAGGGTCGAAAAGAAACCTCGAAACAGAATGACCGCGTACGGCAACGTCCATGCAGTAGATGCCAAAATCAGTCCGAAAAGCGTATCAAAAATATTAAGCTTAGCAAAAATTAGGAAGATGGGTATAATCAATACCATTGTCGGTAGCATTTGAGCTGAAAGCATCGCCGAGATAATAGTAGGCTTTCCGGGATAGCGGAGGCGGACGAGGCTGTAGGCTGCCACTGCGGCCAGCGAGACAGAGACCAATGCGGTAAAGCTGGAGACGATGAAGGAGTTCTTAAAGGGAATCATGAAGGTGGGTTCGTTCAGAGCCCAACCATAATTCTCGAGTGTCACGGGACTCGGGAGCCACTCCGGAATGCGCGTAAACAGTTTGCTAACTGGCCGCAAGGAGCTACTGACGGCCCACAAAAAGGGGAAAAGGATCCAAACCATAAAAACGCCCACGAACACGTAGTTCATAATCTGTCCACCGCTGCGTCGCAGACGATGCAACCGCAGGCGAGAAGTATCATTCGACGCCATTCGCCATCTCCCAGGCAAGCTCCGCAAGCGCAGCAACCCGCCGGTCACTGTGAAATCTGCAGACTGCGATGCCGATCAATTTGCAAATCCCCCTACTGCTGCAGACGAAGTCGCTTGAGATAGAGCCACGTGAACATGAGGCTTCCGGTCATGAGGATGACACCGATCGCGGCTCCGTATCCCATTCGAAAGTACCGGAAACTTTCGACATAGACGAGCGGCGACATCGTCATGCTCCTGATTCCGGGGCCTCCGCTCGTCAGAACCCATATAACCGCAAATTCCCGAAGATGTAGAATAAGACTGATCAACAGGACCGTCATGATAACCGGGCGCAACGATGGCAACGTGATGCGCCAGAATGTCACCCACGGGCCGGCGCCATCAATTTTCGCTGCTTCGTAAATCTCTCGCGGAATACCTTGCAGCCCTGACAGCAGGTTAACAAAGATAAATGGAGTCATCCACCAGATATCCACGACGAGGATAGACGGCCAAAGCCATATTGGACTCGAAAACCAGCTGATATAGTTCTCTATAATGCCAAGCTGACTGAGAATGTAATTCAGGATCCCCCATTGACCGTCCAGAATCCATTTCCAGATCATGGCGGTGACAGT
>CAZNHG010000444.1:0-2487 GCA_964572555.1 uncultured Devosiaceae bacterium
GGCTGGCGCCCGATGCGACTGCGGCTGTCGAAATCGTGGCTGAGCCGGTTTTCGATTGTGGCGACGTCATCGGCAAGGTCTTCGACGACACCAATCGCAACGGCTATCAGAACAAGGGGGAACCGGGCTTGCCGGGGGTGCGTGTGGCCACGGTCAAGGGCGTGTTGATCACGACTGATGAGCATGGGCGTTTCCATGTCCCGTGCGCCATGCTGCCGGACCAGCGCATCGGGTCGAATTTCATCCTCAAACTCGACACCCGCTCCCTGCCGAGCGGCTATCGGCTGACTACGGAAAATCCGCGGGTCGTCCGTCTGACCGCCGGCAAGATGACCGAGATCAATTTTGGGGCCGCCATCGGCCGTGTGGTGCGGCTCGACCTTCAGGACGGGGCCTATGTGCCCGGCGAGACCGAATTGCGCAGTGAGTGGAAGCAGGGCCTCGACCGTCTGATCTCGGTCCTCAGCCAGGAGCAATCCGTGCTGCGCCTGAGCTATGTCGCCGCCGGCGCCGATACCGAACTGGCCGAAGACCGGCTCGAACATACAAGCCAGGTCATCCGCAAACGTTGGCGCTCCTTGTCTGACCAGTATCGTCTCGAAATCGAACTGCGTATGGAGACGCGGCAATGAGCACGCGGTCCCAACCACTCGCCGCCGCTGCCAGCCGTCTTGGACGCGGCGGATTGCTCGCCCTCGCTGCTGCCCTTGTGAGCGTCCCGGCTCTGGCGCAGTCCGGGCTGCGGGACGCAGCGGGACGCGCAAGCCAACAAAGCGGCAGCGGCGTGATTGCCGTCGGCGAGAATACCGAAACCGCAGTACCGGCCGATGCTGGCAAGATCCCGTTCCAAATCAGCGTCGATGGCAAGCGGATCGATGGCAGTGCCGGCAAGCGCTCGGTCGATCGGCAGCGTCGCACCGATGTCGGGCTAAGTGCGGTCGATATCCAGGTCAAGTTCGACGGCCTGGACGTCAAGCCGCTGCTCAACGTGCTGGCCGGCACCAGGCAGCGCGCCTATCAGCCCCGTGACACGGTCAACTTCATCACCAGGAGCAACTATCCGCGTTTCATCAAGAGTGCCCAGATCCGCATTTTCGACGCGAGGAAGGGCACGCCTGCTGACCCCATTGCGGTGGTACCGGCACGGCTCAACGGCACAACGGAATGGACGCTGCCACTGCTCGAAAAGAGCGTGCGACCGGCCTATGTTCTGCGCGTTTATGGGGGGCAGGGACGCTTCGATCAGACCGCGCCCCTTCCCCTGGTGCTCCAGCCGAAACGACTTGCCGGGCTTAAGCGTCCCGACCTCGATGCTGACCGTGCGCGGGTGCGCAACATCCCTGTCAATGGCGGAGCCGTAACCGTCTATGGCAACAATGTCCCGCGGGGTTACGCGGCGCGGGCTCTCGGCGAGACGGTTCCGATAACACCCTCGCGTAACTTCGTAGTGCAGCGTATCTTGCCGCCGGGTGCGCATCAGGTCGATGTCGCGCTTGTCGGCAATGGTGAAAAGGGGAGTCTGCACTTCTCGCGCAGCATCAACATTCCCGAAAATGACTGGTTCTATGTGGGTCTGGCCGATCTGACCATCGGCGCACGCTCCGGCGATCCGAATATCGAATCCGTGCGCCCCGGCGAATACGACACTGTCTACACGCGCGGACGCGCCGCCTTCTATCTCAAGGGCAGGATCAAGGGCGAATACCTGCTCACGGCGGCAGCCGACACAGGCACGGACAGCATCGAGAACCTGTTCGACGACGCATTGGAACAGGAGGATGCCCAGGACATTCTCGACAAGCTCGATCCCGACCAGTTCTATCCCGTCTATGGCGACGACTCGACAATGGTCGATGATGCGCCGACCCGCGGCAAATTCTATGTGCGTCTCGAGCGCGGCGACAGCCATGTCATGTGGGGGACCTACAAAACCCGCGTCACCGGCAGCGAATTCCTGCATTCAAGCCGCCAGCTCTACGGGGCTAATGGCGTCTATCGATCCGAGCAGACAACCACCTTCGGTGAGCGCCGGACGAAAGCGCAGGCCTACGCCTCACAGCCCGAGACGCTTCCCCAGCGCGAGGAGTTCCGGGCAACTGGCGGCTCGGCCTATTATCTGCGGCGTCAGGACATTACCGTCGGATCGGAAACGGTCGGTGTCGAGATTCGCGACGCGACAACCGGGCGTGTCACGGAGCGGCGGCAGCTTGTCTCGGGCGAGGACTACGACATCGACTATCTGCAGGGGATCGTCATCCTGAATGCGCCCCTGAGCTCATCGCTGGGAACCGATGATCCGGTTCGCGACGGTGCGCTTGGGGGAAACGACGTCTATCTCGTCGTTCAATACGAGTTCGAACCTGCCGCCAGCGACGTCGACGGTTATTCGGTCGGCGGACGCGTGCAGCACTGGCTCGGCGACAAACTGCGCGTCGGTGTCACGGGCATGTCCGAGACCACCGGAACCGCGGACCAGCAGGCAGTCGG
>CAZNHG010000445.1:0-2483 GCA_964572555.1 uncultured Devosiaceae bacterium
GGCGCTGCGCCTGGGCGCGGGCCGGGCGCACACCTGATGGCCGGCCAGATGATTGACCAGCGCCAGAAGGCTGTCCGGCGCGACGATGTCGAGATCGGCATCGGCCCAGGCCGCCTCGGGCCCCGAGGCCTCGGGGCAGATGATCCCCAGCTCCCGCCCGTTCGCCGCGATCGCCGCCGGCAGCGTGCCCGCCACGGGCGTGAGCCGCCCGTCGAGCGCCAGCTCGCCGATCACCAGATACTTGTCGAGACTGTCGCCGGGCACCGCCCCGATGGCCGCCATCAGCGCCAGCGCGATGGGCAGGTCGTAGTGACTGCCCTCCTTGGGCAGGTCGGCCGGGGCGAGATTGATGGTGATGCGCTTGGGCGGCAGCGACAGGCCCGAGGCGATCAGCGCGGAGCGTACGCGCTCGCCGCTTTCGTTCACCGCCTTGTCGGGCAATCCCACGATCTTGAAGCTGGCCATGCCCGGCGAAATCTGCACCTGCGCATCTACCGGAACCGCCTCGATACCCTGAAACGCAACTGTGCGGACACGCGTAACCATTGGTGCTGAAAATCCTCAAAAAACGCCCAACGCTAGCACCGGCGCGCGGGAACAGGCAAGAACATTCCGGGAACGAGCGGGGCTGGGGAAAACCGGGTCGCGCCAGGGGGAGGGACTGGGGCACGACAGGCTGCGGCGGCCGCCGACACATCCATTCGTGCAACCCAACGGAGACTTCGAAATGACCCAACTCATCAACAAGGTCGCGATCATCAGCGGCGCCAGCTCCGGCATCGGCCGGGCGGCGGCTCATATTTTCGCGGCCGAAGGCGCCAAACTGGTCCTTGCCGGCCGGCGCAAGCATATGCTGGACGAAGTGGTGGCCGAGATCGGTGCCGAAGGCGGCGAGGCGGTGGCCCTGGCCGGCGAGATCACCGACGAGGACCATGCCAAGGCGCTGGTCGACCTGGCGACCGATCGTTTCGGCGGCCTCGACATCGCCTTCAACAATGCCGGCGCCACGGGCCCGTCCATGCCGGGTATCGAGACGACGCGCGCCGCCTTCGAACAGGCGCTGGCGGTCAACCTGACGGGGTCCTTCCTCATGGCCCGGCACCAGATCCCCGCCATGATCGCGCGCGGCGGCGGGTCGGTGATCTTCACCGGCTCGTTCGTGGGGCACACGGTCGGCTTCCCCGGCATGACGGGCTATGCCGCCGCGAAGGCGGGGCTGATCGGGCTCACCCAGCAGCTCGCCGCCGAGAACGGCGAGAGCGGGATACGCGTCAACGCGCTTCTGCCGGGCGGCACGGATACGCCGGGTACCCGCGATGTGATACCCGACGCCGAGACCCGGGCCTTCATCGAGGGGCTTTATCCGCTCGCGCGCCTGGCCCGGCCCGAGGAGATCGCCCGCGCCGCCATGTTCCTTGCCTCCGACGCCGCCGGATTCGTCACCGGTGCCGCGTGGCTGGCCGACGGCGGCATTTCGGTCAAGCGCGTCTGATCCCGCTGCCGCCGGCCGGCCCGTCACCGGCCGGCGGCGTTTACACCGCGTTAACCACACTTGCGCACATGCCCCGCGCCGGGGCGCTCCGGCAACACCGCGTTAACCGCGTCATGTTGATTCAAATGCCATCGATTGTTTGCCGGTTGTGTGTTGCATGTCGCCTGCTCCTTTCCCGCGGCCCGTCCGCGGAATTGCCCGCCTTGCCGTTCTCGCGCTCATGCTGCCGCTGCTGGCGAGCTGCTATTCCTACGGCGTGGTCAAGGGCGACAACGATCCGCATCCGGGCGTGGCGCGGGCGCGCGACCTGCCGATCCAGGGAATCGACGTCTCGCGCTACCAGGGCGATATCGACTTTCGTGAAGTGCGCGAAGCCGGCACGCAGTTCGTCTTCATGAAGGCGACCGAGGGCTCGGACTACAAGGATCCCCGGTTCGACGAGAACTGGCGCGAGGCCAAGGCCGCCGGCCTGCCGCGCGCGGCTTATCACTTCATGACCTGGTGCTCGCTGGCCCGTGAGCAGGTGCAATGGTTCAAGAAGGTCGTTCCCCCCGACCCCGACGCCCTGCCGCCGGTGCTCGACCTCGAATGGAACCACCTCTCGAGCTGTGACCACGATTTCACCGACCAGGAAATCCAGGAAAAGGTCCGCGTGATGCTGATCGGCATGGAGGAGCACACCGGCAAGGTGCCGATCGTCTATACCGACATCACCTTCCACAAGGACATCCTCGAGGACCTGCACCTCGACAACGCCTTCTGGCTGCGCTCCACCGCCGCCGAGCTGCACGAGCGCTACGCCGACCGGCGCTGGACCTTCTGGCAATGGACCCAGACCGGCACCATGCCCGGCATCAAGGGCGAGGTGGACCGCAACTCGTTCTACGGGACCCAGGGCGAGTGGGTGCAGTTTCTCCTTACAGGCTGCGATCCGCGCGTGATTCCGAAGCTGTCCGCCTGGGGCAAGTGCGCCGCGACGAAATAGGAGCGG
>CAZNHG010000446.1:0-2482 GCA_964572555.1 uncultured Devosiaceae bacterium
TCTTCTCCGCTTCCGCAGGTGTAGCGGGCGGTGGTGGCGGAGCCGCCTTGGGCGCACCGGCGGCACATGGCGCCGCCTGCGGTGCGCCGGCTGCGCATGGTGCTGCTGCAGCGCACGGTGCGGCGCCGGAGCTGTCGCTGCTCGCGACGGCGGTCTGCGCCTGCGGCACCGGATGTGTGACATGGTCGACCGCCACTGCGGCCGTCGTGGCCACCAGGGCAGCGCCGAACAGGGCTGTGTTGCGTGCCGTCGTCATTTTTTGAACCCGTCAAGTCCGAACACCGGGCGCAGCCACACCCCGAGCGTCGAGCCAATGAAGGCCGCGGCGAACCACAGCCAGCCGTGAAGGCTCCCCGAGGCGATGCCGCTGAACAGCGCGCCGATATTGCACCCGAACGACAGACGTGCGCCATAGCCCATCAAAAGCCCGCCGATTGCCGCGGCAGTGAACGACTTGAGCGGCACGGAAACCCTGGGCGCGAACTTGCCCGCAAGCGCGGCCGCGAGGGCGGCGCCGAGGATGATACCGAAATTCATCACCGAGACGGTGTCCGCCAGAACCGAGCTGTTAAGAGCCTCGGCCTGCGCGGGCCATGTCCAGAACTCCCAGCTCGCGACCGGCACGCCGACAGCCTGGGCGATCTTAGCGCCCCACAAACCGAACCCGTAGGTGATCGACCAGGGATGGCCGGCGACGAGCAGGGTGGCGACGTTGAGAAGCGCCAGCGCCAGCCCCGCGCCGATAAGCGGCCAGGGACCGTACATCAGCCAGCTCCAGCCCGGACGGCGCGGCCCCGGATCGGATTCGAGATCACCATGCGCCCGCCGCTCGATGGCGGCGGTGATCAGCGCGATGACACCGAGCACCGCGAGTGTCGCCGCGATACCGCCGCCAAGTCCGAGTTCGGTGCTCACACTCATCGGCGGCAGGGCGGGCCGGGCCAGCCACCAGGGCAGGTGGGCCGTGCCCAGGACCGCGCCGGCGATGAAGAAGATCAGCGTGACCAGCATGCGCGCGGAGCCGCCGCCCACGGTGAACAGCGTCCCCGAACCGCAGCCGCCGCCAAGCTGCATGCCCAGCCCGAACATGGCGGCCCCGATGAACACCGACACGCCAACCGGCGCCAGCGCGCCGACGAGGCCCTGCCCGCCGACACTGCCCGCCGCGAGAAGCGGCAGAATGCCCACGGCCGCCGCACCGATCATCAGCATCTGCGCGCGCATGGCGCGGCCGCGCTTTTCCACCACCATGCGGCGCCAGCCGCCTGTGAAGCCGAACGAGCCGTGATAGAGGGCCGCGCCGAGCCCGCCGCCGATCAGGAACAGCGTGCCCTGGCGTAGGTCGACCAGCATCGAGATCAGGATGAAGCCGATCACCAGCGCGCCGGCCGCCACGTAGCTGGGCGCGCGGTCGGACGTGACGTCGGGCAGAAAGGACGGTTTGTCGAGTGAGATATCGGTCATCGTGTCATCCGAAAGGAACGGACTATTTCGCACAAACGCGGATGCCCCGCGCACGGAGCACCCGCCTGAACTTGCGCCAGCCGTGTATGACTACTGGATGGCCCGGTCGGGATCCGAAGCCCATTCGGACATCGAGCCGTCATACATGCTGGTGTTCTTGTTGCCCTGTACCTCGCTGATGGCGAACCAGGCAACCGAGGCCCAATGGCCGGTGTTGCAGAAGGTGATGTTCTCCTGGTCGGCCGCAAGGTTTACCGCTTCGGTCAGGGCCCGCACGGTTTCGGGCTGGGCGAAACGCGCATATTCCGCGCTGTAGAGTTCGAAATGCGGGATGTTCACCGATCCCGGAAGAGTGCCGGCGCGGGCAACGACCCCGCTCTTGGATTCGCCTCGGAACTGCTCGGGCGGACGTCCGTCCACCAGCGCGATGCCGTTGTCGAGGGCAGCCTGAACTTCGTCGGTGGTCGCCAGCAGGTCTTCCTGCAGATCGACCTCGAATTCCGCCGGCTCGGGCTGAACCGGCTCGGCGACACGTGCGCCGCCATTGGCGTCGTACTGGCGCCAGCCGCCGTCGAGGATGGAAACGTCCTCGTGTCCGAGATACTTGAACGTCCAGTAGACGCGCGTGGCACTGCCGATCTCGGACGAGTCCGTGCCCCACGGCACGATCACGACATGGTCGTCACTGTCGATCCCGAGACTGGCGATCAGCCCGGCAATCTGGTCGGTGGGCGGAATCTTGCCCGGCACGCCATCGATCTCGGTGCGCCAGCCGGCCGAACCGTAGGGCGCGACGACGGCGTTTTCGATATACGGCGCGTCGCCGAGATCGGTGCCCTCGATGTCGCTGCGGATGTCGAGGATCACGACGTTTTCGTCGCCGGTATGCTCGGTGACCCACTGCGTGTCGACAAGCGGACGAACCTCGTCCGACTGCGCCAGCGCCGGCGCGGTCAGGCCCAGCGAGAATGCAATGAAAACGGGTGCTAGTCGCATGACTTTCGCTCCTTCGATTTTT
>CAZNHG010000447.1:0-2480 GCA_964572555.1 uncultured Devosiaceae bacterium
ATCAATAAGGAGCGGATACCAGGCCGCGAACCAAACGAAAAACCCCCGGCCACAGAGCCGGGGTTTTTCTTGAGTGCGCCAGGCATGGCGCGAAGCGCCATGAACTGGCGCTTTCAACCGTGGAGGGAAACCGAAGCGGGAAGTGACGTGGGGGTGGAAGTCCCCTGGGGACCCGAGATGACCGGGAACCCCGACCGGAACGGCAAGGGTTTTCACCGCGAGGTGAAGTCTGAAGGAAGCCGAATGGGAAGCTCCGGCCCGAGGCACACGAACTGCATACGAGGCACAAGGCCCGGCAAGCGGCGAGGCGGCCCAATTCGCACGAACCGCATCAGTCATCCGGAACTGGGTCGTGTAGATGCAGCGGGCAGGTGGAGTGAACGTCACGCGTCTTACCCTGGGAGGTCTGTATGCCTGCCGCTGGGCTAGTGTCGTCGAGAGGCGATGCGATAGGTGTACAGAAGTCAGCCGAGGCCATAGTAGTCGGGAGCGCACCCCGACGAAGGGCCGAACAGGAAGTGCCGAGTCGGCACCGAAGACTCGATGATCGAAGGAGTTGCAGATTTCTGGGCTGAGATGTCCGGGCGAGCTGAGGAGACCGGCGGCGGAACCGCCGGGGTATTCGGCTGCGTGCAACAAGCGATCACGGCGTTGGAGGGGCAAGCCGATGAGTAGCACGCCGATGGTTCTCGAGGCGGTGGTGTGCCGCGAGAACATGCAACGAGCGTGGCAACGGGTGCGCAGCAACCGCGGAGCGGCTGGTGTCGATGGCCTGTCCATCGACCAGACGATGGCGTGGTTGCACACCGATTGGCCGCGGATCCGTGAGGAACTTCTGGCGGGCGACTACCAGCCCCAGCCGGTCCGCCGGGTCGATATCCCGAAGCCGGACGGCGGAGTACGCACGCTGGGTATCCCCACGGTCACCGACCGCTTGATCCAGCAGGCAATCGCACAGGTCCTGCAACCCCACTTTGATCCGACCTTCTCGGCGTCGAGCTTCGGCTATCGACCAGGCAGAAGCGCCAAGGACGCGGTCAAGCGGGCACGCGACCACATCGCAGCGGGCCACCGCTGGATGGTCGATATGGATCTGGCGCAGTTCTTTGATCGGGTCAACCACGACGTGCTGATGGCACGCATGGCTCGCCGGATCGAAGACAAGCGGCTGCTGGGTCTGATCCGCCGATATCTGCAGGCGGGTCTGATGGCCGGCGGGCTGGTCAGCCCGCGCCGGCAAGGCACGCCGCAGGGCGGCCCGCTGTCTCCACTGCTGTCGAACATCCTGCTGGATGACCTCGACCGTGAGCTGGAACGGCGCGGTCACGCCTTCGTCCGGTACGCGGACGACTGCTCGATCTTCGTGCGGTCCGAGCGTGCCGGGCAGCGAGTGCTGGCCTCGGTCGGATGCTTCCTCGCGAAGCGACTGCGGCTTGAGGTCAACCAGGCCAAGAGTGCCGTGGACCGGCCCTGGAGGCGCAGCTTCCTGGGCTACACGGTCACCTGGCATCGCCAGCCCCGGTTGAAAGTGGCTCCGCACGTGGTCACGCGCCTTCGTCGCAAGATCAAGACGATGATGCGTGCTGCACGCGGACGCCGCCTGGACCGGGTCTGTGCTGATCTGTATCGGGTTCTGATCGGCTGGCTGAACTACTTCAGTCTGGCCGAAGTTCGCTCGACCTTCGAGGTGCTGGACGGCTGGTTACGCCGTCGTCTGCGCGCCGCTGTATGGCGCCAGTGGAAGCGACCGACCACTCGACAGCGCCGGTTGATCGAGCGTGGACTGGATGCAGATCGGGCCTGGAAATCCGCGGTCAACGGCCGGGGTCCCTGGTGGAATGCTGGCGCGAGCCACATGCACCAGGCGATCCCGACCCGCTATCTTCGTTCGTTGGGTCTTGTGAGCCTCGTCGAGGAACATCGGAGACTATCGTGCACTTCCTGAACCGCCGTGGTACGGAACCGTATGCCCGGTGGTGTGGGAGGGCTGCCCCCGCGAGGGGGCACCCTACCTGATGCCTGTTACGCAGGTTGATGGCGGGTACCTTTTTTCCAGCGCGAAAAAAGGTACGAAAAAGCGCGCTTAAAACATCGCGGATGCGAGGCAGTCATTTCGCCACCGAGTGGCTTCAGTATTTTGATTGGGGCGCTGTTATGACTCTCTGAGACGCAGGCGGGCTTTCGACGTCCGCTTGGACAGGCCCGCACCCGGCGTCGCGACTTCGACGGCGAGCGTTCGAGGGCTGTGCCGCGGGTCTGAAGCCAGGGCGCATTCACCTGAACCATCGCCAATAGCGCAGCCGAAGCCGGGGTGATCGAGGTCGGGCCGTCAGAAATGCAGATTACGCCCCAGGGACGTCGAAGATGCCGTGTGTCTAGACGGAGCAGGAGCGAAGACTGAGGGAGAGTACTGAAGCCCGCACACCAGCTTGGTCTTGCGGCGCATCCGCAATCTTTTCAGCGCGCTTTTGATTCCTTTT
>CAZNHG010000448.1:0-2473 GCA_964572555.1 uncultured Devosiaceae bacterium
ATCATCGTGGTGGCAACGGTCGTACCCGCCATTTGCCCGTTCGCCAGCAGGGCGGCGAGATCGCGGCGCGAGGCCTTGGCGGCGGTGTGCCCCTCGCGCGCCAGGCGTTCGAGATCGTCGCCGCTCACCCCGGCAACCATCTGCCCGTCCATCAGCGCCACGGTCGCCGCCACCGCGCCGTTGTCCGCAACGATGGCCTCGACGGCCTGCGCCATTTCGAGATTCTGGGGGAAGGGCATGCCGTGGGTGATGATGGTCGATTCGAGCGCGACGACCGGCTTGCCTGCGTCGAGGGCGTCCCGCACATGCGCGCCGATCCTGAGATGAGGTGTTTCCGTCACGATAAAGTCCGCTTTTCAAACAGGTTTTGCGTTCTCAATACGCCAAGCCGCTGCCCGCGAAAACCCCGCTCGGCACGCCGCGCCGGGTCTTTACGCCGCAGGCGTACTCGGCCCGCGCTTCAACGCCAGCTGCCGCTCGCGCAGCCAGATATAAAGCCCCGAGCCCACCACGATCGGCGCCCCGATGAGGAACGCGGCGTCGGGCGGCTCGCCGAAGATCAGCCAGCTCGAGGCGGTCATGTAGATGATCTGCGGATAGATGAACGGCGCCAGGATCGAGGCCGGGGCCATGCGGTGCGCGATGGTGATCATCAAATGCCCGCCCCCGCCGAAAAAGCCCATGGCGAAGAACGCGATCCACCCGGCCGTGTCCTGCGGCCACACCCAGTCGCCGAAGGCGAAGGGCACCAGGCACGCCGTCGCGATCAGCCCGGCATAGAGCTGCTGGGTATAAGGGGAATCCACCCCCGCCAGCTTGCGGTTGACGATGCTGTAGAACGCGTAGCACGTCACCGCGCCCATCGACAGGAACATCGCCCAGTGGAACCCCGTGCCGCCGGGCCGGATGATGATGAGCACGCCGATGAACCCCGCCAGGATCGCCATCCAGCGCCGCCAGCCCACATGCTCCCCCAGGATCGGCACGGACAGCGCCGACAGGATGATCGGCATGGCGAACATGATCGAGCCGGTGATGGTGAGCGGCAGGTAGCGCACGGCGAAGAAGTTGAGCACGGTCGACATCAAAAGGACGAGCGCGCGGATCACCTCGAGTTTGAGATTGTTGGTCCTGAACGCCGCCACGCCCTGCATCGGCATCAAAAGGGCCAGCGCCAGAACGAGGTGCACGCTGTAGCGCGCAAACGCCACCTGCGGCGAGGGCATCCCGCTCAGGACCAGCCACTTGGCCGAGGTGTCGATGCCCGCGAACATCAGGACGGCGAGAAGCACCAGCGTTATGCCGAGCAAACGGCGATCCTCGATCGGCTTCACGCTGACGGCGCTGCGGGGCATGGTGGCTCGTGTTATCGGGCGGTGAGAAAAGGCAGACGGCGGGCCGACTGAAATGTTAGTCTCACTGTCACCCGTGCATCCGCGCCCGTCAATGCCCGCACGCCGCGCCGCCCGCAAGGAGAACCGATGAAAGCCCTGGTCATCCACGCCAAGAAGGACCTGCGCCTCGAGGACCGGCCCGCCGAGGACCCCGGCCCCGGCGAGGTGGCGGTGCGCATCGCCCGCGGCGGCATCTGCGGCTCGGACCTGCACTACTACAACGATGGCGGCTTCGGCACCGTGCAGGTGCGCGAACCCATGATCCTGGGCCATGAGGTGGCCGGAACCGTCGCCGCGCTGGGGCCCGGCGTCACCGGCTTGGCGGTGGGCGATCCCGTCGCGGTCTCCCCCTCCCGTCCCGACTGGGAGGACGGGTACGCCCGCGAGGGATTGCCGCATCATTCGCGCGGCATGCGCTTTTACGGCTCGGCCATGCCCACCCCGCACATCCAGGGCGCCTTTCGCGAGCACCTCGTTGCCGAGGCGGCGCAATGCGTTAAGGCCGATGGCCTGACGCCGGGCGAGGCGGCCATGGCCGAACCGCTCGCCGTCGTCCTGCACGCCGTCAAGCGCGCCGGCGACGTGTTCGGCAAGCGTGTTCTGGTGACCGGATGCGGCCCCATCGGCTGCCTTGCAATCCTCGCCCTGCGCCGCGCCGGCGCCGCCGAGATCGTCGCCATGGACATCGCCGATGCCTCGCTGACCCATGCCCGCAACTGCGGCGCCGACGTCACCCTCGACACCGCTGCGCACCCCGACGCACTCGCCCCCTACACCGCCGACAAGGGCACCTTCCACGTCCTGATGGAATGCTCGGGCGCCGCCCCCGCCATCACCGCGGCCCTGCCGGCCCTGCGGCCGCAGGGCGTTCTGGTGCAGGTCGGCATCGGGGGCGATGTGAGCCTGCCCATGAGTTTCGTCGTCGCCCGCGAAATCGACCTGCGCGGCAGCTTCCGCTTCCACTACGAATTCCCCGTCGCGGTCGAGTTGATGCAGAAGCGCCTGATCGACGTCCGGCCGCTGATCACGCATACGTTCGCGCTGGCCGACGCCGAGGCGGCATTCGCCATGGCCAATGA
>CAZNHG010000449.1:0-2213 GCA_964572555.1 uncultured Devosiaceae bacterium
CTCTCGCTCGCCATCGGCCGGCGCGGCCAGAACGTGCGGCTCGCGTCCCAGCTCATCGGCTGGGATATCGATATCCTGACCGAGCAGGAAGAGTCCGAGCGCCGGCAGAAGGAGTTCACCGAGCGGTCCGAGCTGTTCATGGAGGCCCTTGACGTCGACGAGATGGTTGCCCAGCTATTGGCTTCGGAAGGGTTTTCCTCGATCGAGGAGCTCGCCTATATCGAGATCGACGAGATTTCCTCGATCCAGGGCTTCGACACCGAAACGGCCGAGGAAATCCAGAACCGCGCCGCCGAGTATCTCAATACCCAGGAAGCCGAACGCGATGCGGAGCGCAAGGAACTCGGCGTGGCCGACGACCTCTACGATATTCCCGGCCTCAACGCCGCGATGCTCGTGGCGCTGGGCAAGGACGAGATCAGGACCATCGAGGATTTCGCCGGCTGTGCCGCCGACGACCTCGTGGGCTGGGTCGAGCGGCACGAGGGCGAGGTCAAGCGTTTCGACGGCACCCTGTCGGATTTCCCCGTCTCCCGCGAGGAAGCCGAGGAAATGGTCATGACCGCGCGCCTCAAGGCGGGCTGGATCACCGAGGAGGATCTCGCCCCGGCGCAAGACGAAGCCGATGCCGGAGACGACGCCGAAGCCGAGGAGGCCGGGGCGTAGGGCTGGACCCGGGCGGGGCGCGCGCATCGTGGCCCGCAAGGCGGAGACAACGCGCGAATGCGCCCTGACGCGCGAGGCGAAGCCGGCTGCCGATCTGGTCCGGTTCGCCCTCGGCCCGGACGGCGCAATCGTGCCCGATGTCGACGGCAAGGCGCCGGGACGCGGGGTCTGGATCAGCCTTTCCGCGGCGGCGGTGGAGGAAGCGGCGCGAAATAATGTCTTCGCGCGCAGCCTCAAGCACAAGGTCACGGTACCACCGGACCTTGCGCAACTCACCGCATCGCGGTTAGAACAACGTCTCCTCGGGGCTCTGGGACTGGCCCTGAAGGCAGGTAACCTTGTCATCGGGGCGACAAAGGTCCGCGCGGCTATCGACCGGCCGGGGATAATTGCCCTGTTCACCGCGCGCGACGCAGCGCCCGATGGGCGGCGTAAAATGATGAATGCGGCCGCGGCCGCGACCGGCGGCACCGAGGTGCCGCACTTCGAACTTCTCGACTCTGCCAAATTGGGTTTGGCGCTGGGCCGGGAAAATGTGATACACGCAGCCCTGACCGATGGGGCCGCGGCACACGCAGCGGTGTCCCGGGCGCAACGACTGGCCCGGTTCACGCAAGGATCGAGACGAGAAGAAACGGCTATATGAGCGACAATGACGATAAGCGCAGCGACAAGACTTCCGGCGGCGGGGGCAAGAAAACCCTGACGCTGAAGGGCGCCCCGAATCTGGGCGGCAAGCCCGGTGCGGCGCGGTCTTCGCGCGCCGTCGTGGTCGAAAAGCGGACACGGCGCGTGGGCGGCCAGCCCGCCGGCGGCGGCGGTGCCAGTGCGCGCACGCCTTCGGGCGGCGGCTCCGGCGGCCAGCAAAAGCCGCCCGCAGGTGGTGGTGGCCAGCGCCAGCGCCCGCCCGCGAGCGGCGGGCAGCAGCGCCGCCAGTCCGGGTCCGGGCTGACCGAGAGCGAATCCAATGCCCGTGAGCGCGTGCTGCGCGAGGCGGCCGCCCGCGAGCAGGAGGAGAAGCGCCGCTTCGAGGAAGACGAGCGCCGCCGCCGCGAGGAAGAGGAACGCCGCCGCGCCCAGCGCGAGGAAGAGGAGCGCCAAAGGGCCGAGGAAGAAAGCAAGGCGGCTGCCGAAGCCGGCGCCAGCCAAGCCGAATCCGAGGTCGAAAAGGCCAAGGCACCGGCGAGCGAATCGGCATCCGCGCCCGAATCGAAGGCCCCCGAGCAGCCGGCGCAGACCCCGGCTGACGCCGAGGCGCAAAAGACCGACCAGCGCCGCAACCGCGGCCGCGGCAACAATCGCGGCGGCCTGGTGAACGAGGAAGAACTCGAGCGCGCCCGCCGCGCCGCGCGCCCCTCGCCCTCGAACAACCGCCGCGGTGCGCCGGGCGGCAACAATCGCGGGCGCCTGACGGTCAATTCGGCCCTCAATAACGGTGGTGACCGCGATCGCGGACCCTCGCTCGCGGCCATGAAGCGCCGGCGTGAGAAGCAGCGCGGTGGCAAGTCGCGCGAGGCCCAGCCCAAGCTGGCCCGCGAGGTTACCCT
>CAZNHG010000449.1:2223-2468 GCA_964572555.1 uncultured Devosiaceae bacterium
GCCAACCGCATGTCCGAACGCGCGGTAGACGTGATCAAGCTGCTCATGCAGCAGGGTCAGATGGTCAAGATCAACGACGTGATCGATGCGGACACCGCCGAGCTGATCGCGACCGAGATGGGCCACACCGTCAAGCGCGTCGCCGAAAGCGATGTCGAGGAAGGCCTGTTCGAGGATGCCGAGGCCGACAGGCCCGAGGATCTCCAGCCGCGCCCGCCGGTCGTGACCATCATGGGTCACGTCGA
>CAZNHG010000450.1:0-2460 GCA_964572555.1 uncultured Devosiaceae bacterium
CAGAGAGTTTTTGCAGCGCCGTGCCCGCCTGCTCGGGGGCGAACAGGAAGTCCTTCATATAGGAAACGACGTGCCGCGACTGGCCGTTGATGACGATGTCGTCGCTTCCCCCGCCCGTCAGCGCGTCCTTGAGCGTGGTGTCGGGTTTCAGGCTCTGACGGCGCTGGTCGAGCGTCTGGATCTCGAGATTGGTGCCGAGCTTGACCGTGCCCGAATCCGGTTCGAGCGCGCCGGTGAGCAGATTCAATAATGTCGTCTTGCCGGCACCGTTCGGGCCGACAACGCCGACGCGGTCACCGCGCATGACGCGGGTGGTGAAATCGCTCACGATGCGGCGGTCGCCGAAGCTCTTGGTTACCTCTTCCGCATCGATGACGATCTGTCCCGAGCTTTTCGCCTCGGCGGCGACCATGTTGACGTTGCCCGTCTGCTGGCGCTGGCCGGCACGCTTTTGGCGCAGGGCCGCGAGTTCGGCCATGCGGCGGACGTTGCGCTTGCGCCGGGCGGTGACGCCGTAGCGCACCCAGTGCTCCTCGCGCACGATCTGCCTGTCGAGCTTGTGGCGCTCCTGTTCTTCCTCCTCGAGAACCTTGTCGCGCCACTCCTCGAAGGCCGAGAAACCCTGGTCGAGACGGCGGGTGCGGCCGCGGTCGAGCCAAACGGTGGCGCGGGTGAGATCAGACAGGAACCGCCTGTCGTGGGAGATGATGACCAGCGCCGACTTCATCGCGGCGATCTCGGATTCGAGCCATTCGATAGCCGGCAGGTCGAGATGGTTGGTCGGTTCGTCGAGCAGGAGGATATCCGGCTCGGGCGCCAGGACGCGCGCGAGGGCGGCCCGGCGGGCCTCGCCGCCGGAGAGAGAATCGGGATGCTCGGCGCCCGTCAGCCCGAGGTGCTCGAGGAGATAGGGTGCGCGATAGGCCTCGTCGCCAGGTGCGAGGCCGGCCTCGACATAGGCGAGTGTCGTCTCGAATCCGACAAGATCCGGCTCCTGCGGCAGGTAGCGGATGGTGGCCCCGGGCTGGACGAAGCGCGTGCCGGAATCGGATTCGATTGTACCGGCCGCAATCTGCAGCAGGGTTGACTTGCCCGAGCCGTTGCGCCCCACCAGAGCGATCTTGTCGCCGGGTGCCACGATCATCTCGGCGTCCTCGAGCAGCGGATCGCCGCCGAAGGTGAGACCGATTTCCTGGAGAGTCAGAACGGGCGCGGGTGCGGGCATGCGGGCTTCACGGTGTCGTTGTTTCAGGGTCGCGGCAGCGGCGTGCCGCCTCCGGAGGGTGATAGGACACATTCCGGGGGGTGTTTCAAGACGGGTGGCCCGAAAGCGCTGTCGCGTTTTTCCAAGCCGGCTCGTCCGACGCCGCATAGGCTTGCGCGCGCGTGACGGAATGCTAGGAACATCGAGGAGGAGGAATCGCCATGGCTGGTCCGAAACCGGACGACCCCGTTCTGCCGTTTGCCGACGTCGACGCGTTTTCAGCGTGGCTGGCGGAGAATGCGCGCACGGCGCCGGTGCTGTGGGTGCGGTTCTACAAGAAGGGGACCGGAATCCCGACGATTTCGAAGGACGACGCGGTGGACGAGGCGCTGTGCTGGGGCTGGATCGACGGGCAGCTCGGCAAGGGCGATGCCGAAAGCTGGCTGGTGCGCTTCACGCCGCGCAAGCCGCGCAGCCCGTGGTCGAAGATCAATCGCGAGCGCGTGGAGCGCATGATTGCGGCGGGGCGCATGCAGCCGGACGGGCGCGCGGAAGTCGAGGCGGCCAAGGCGGACGGACGCTGGGACGCGGCCTACGACAAGCAGAGTGCCATGACCGTCCCGGCCGACCTCGTGGCGGCGATCGAGGCGGATCCGGCGGCACTGGCGACCTATAACAGGTTGAACCGGCAGAATCTCTTCTCCCTTTCCTATCGGGTCAACGAGGCCAAGAAGGCCGAGACGCGCCGGCGGCGGATCGCGAAATTCGTCGCCATGCTGGCGCGCGGGGAGACGCCCCACCCCAATGGAGCGAACAAGTGAGCCGGGTCGTCGCCTTCCTGCGCGGGGTGAACCTGGGCAAGCGCCAGATGAAGATGGCGGCGCTGCGGGAGAGTTTTGCCAGCGCCGGATTCAAGGACGCCAGGACGCTGCTCGCCAGCGGCAATGTGGTGTTCGAAGGGGAGAAGTCCGCCGACACGGTGCGGCGGATCGAGGAGCAATTGAAATCCGATTTCGGTTTCGAATGCGAAACGATCCTGCGCACGATGGACGAATTGCGCCTGCTGGCCGAGGGCGACCCGTTCTCAGGCCACAAGGCCGGCACCGATACCAAGCTGTACGTCTTTTTCCTCGGAGAGCCGGAGGCCCACAAGCTGGAGATGCCCTGCCGCGCCGAAGGGGATTTCGAGGTGACACGGACCACGCCGTCGGAGATTTTCGCGGTGGCCTGGCGCCAGCCGACCGGGCGGTTCGGGG
>CAZNHG010000451.1:0-2452 GCA_964572555.1 uncultured Devosiaceae bacterium
CCATTCTCTCGGCCCTCTTCCGCGCCGACCGCTTCGCCCAGACCCTGCACCCGTTCACCGGCCGACCCGGCTTTACCGAGGTCTATTCACCGGCGATCCTGTGCTGCATGGACTTTGTGGAACGTCTGTGCGGCATCCAGCCGAGGCCCGACGGGCACCTGTGGTTCACCGGACTGGTGCCCCAGCAGATCGAGCACCGCGACACCGCGCACGCCACCGCCTATGGCCGGACGGTCAACGGACACGATTTCGAACTCGTCAACACGCAAGGCGAAACGGTCGCCTGGCGCGATGGCGACCGCCTGTTCCGGGCGCCCCATGGCGTTCGCGTCATCACGAACCGGGAGGGCACCCCGATTTCACTCGTTGGCATGAGTGCAACGCGCATCTCGGGAACCCTGGAGACGAACGACGGTACGATCGCGGTCGAGATCCGGCCCAACGAACAGATGGATATCGTCGATGGCGCGCTGGAAACCATGCGCGAGGGAGGACTCGTTACACCATCGTACTGAAGGACCGAGAGAGCAATGCCGGCCCAACAGCGCACGCTGGTACGGGCGCCAGCTGGCGGCAGCTCTGTGCGATATGCGCAACCTGTCAGCCGACACCGTGTGCGCTCCAGCCACCACCTCGTGCTCACTGCGCTTGCAGCGCACGCGCGACAGCAGCGCTCCATCGATTTCTTGCCCCGGAGGATGTGCTTGCCTGGATCACTGAAAGGAGTAGAGAAAATGGTGGGTGTGCCTGGGATTGAACCAGGACCCCTGCCATGTGAATGAGCCCCAGTTAGCTTGACCACATTGGACCAAACTTCCCAAACCACTGAAAATAAAGCATAGTTTCTGGACGTCGTTTCCTGGTACTGTATCTCGTTTCCCTCCGCCGTGGCGACTCGGTGGCGACCAGATACTCGGAGGAAATGATGCCAACCATGAAGTTGACACGCAGAGCCTTGGCAGCAATCCAGCCGACCGGGAAGCGAGTGGTCTATTTTGACACTGAACTTCGAGGGTTCGGACTTCGGATCGGCCCTTCAGGCAGTCGGACATGGATTGTCGAGTACCGGCCGGGTGGTGGCGGGCGCAGCGCAGCCAAGCCCGCATGGAAATAGGCTCTTCTGATACGCTCTCGCCGGAAGACGCTAGGGAGAGAGCGAAACGAGTCCTTGCCCGCGTCACCATGGGAGAAGATCCCTCGGCCGATCGTACGAAGTTGTGCACCGACATCACGGTCGCGGAACTCTGCGACAGGTATTTGAAAGAGGACGCCGACCATAAGAAGGAGTCAACTCGCGCCACAAATCGCGTGCGCATCGAGCGCCAAGTCAAGCCGCTAATTGGAAAGAAACGCGTGAGTGAATTTACGCGCGCCGACGCTGACAAATTCATGCGTGATATCGCAACGGGCAAGACAGCCGTCACCTTACCAAATGGCCGTGTCATCGCTCCGGGCGGTCGCGGCACCGCCACGAGAACCACTCGCATGCTTGGGGGTATCTTCACATGGGCAATCGAACAGGGTGTGCGCGAAGACAATCCCCTTCGAGGCATCAAGACCTATCCTGATCAAAGGTGCGAACGATTCTTGACGCTCGACGAGATTGGCCGACTGGGTGACGTACTGAATGAGGCGGAGACTGTGGGAATTGCATGGGAGGGTGTGACTTCCAAGCACGCACCGCAGAAGCCGGAGAACCGACGCACGAAAATCGAACCTGACGCCGCCCTGGCGATCAGACTCCTCATGCTCACGGGCTACAGGGTAGGTGAAATCCTCAATCTCGAATGGTCACAGGTGGATCTTCAACAAGGCATTGCTTTTCTGTCAGATTCCAAGACCGGCAAGAAAAGCGTTGTCCTTTCCACCCTAGCAATGGAACTGCTCGCAGACGCACCGCGGATCGGACGTTACGTGGTCCCAGGGCAGGGTGCGGGATCCTCAAACGATAGACCGCGTGCAGATCTCAAGCGCCCTTGGGATCTTGCTCGCAAGCACGCTCAACTTGAAGATGTGCATCTTCATGATCTCAGACACACCTTCGCATCATATGGTCTCGGCTCGGGTATGGGACTGCCGATCATCGGAAAGCTGCTGGGGCACACCCAAGCGAGCACCACCCAACGCTATGCGCATCTCGACGCCAATCCTGTGCGCGCTGCTGCCGACGCAATCGCAGGAACAATCGCCCATGCGATGCAACAAAGGAGCAACAAGATGGGCAAGCAGTCCAACAACCTGTGACGAGCGGAAGCGCGCATCGCGGCCTTCTCGGGGCAGAACACCAACTGCGTCTTGATCGACCGCGTACGGTCGCTCGCCGCCTCGAACGCCTCCACGGTTTCGAGCCCATGGTAGAATTTCTTGATCTCGGCAACTTATGCGCCAGTTCCGATAAATAAATTTTATGCGCCAGAAGCGATAAGCCCGAAATATGCGCCAATTCCTATAT
>CAZNHG010000452.1:0-1435 GCA_964572555.1 uncultured Devosiaceae bacterium
GATCAGCGTAATGGTGTCGCCCTGTTGCAGGACGTTGGCCGCACCAAAGGGGATGAGAAACTCCGCCTCCGGCACACCTGCCTTGTCCGGATACATCAGCTTGTCTTCGAAGATGATCACCGGATTGTCATCGCGCACAGCGGTTTTTAAGAGCCCCTTGGCCTCGTAGGCCGAGGAGGGTAGGGCGACCTTCAGCCCAGGAATGTGCGCAACAAGCGCATGCAGCGACTGGCTGTGCTGTGCCGCCGAGCGGCGCGTTGCCCCCAGATTGGTCCGCACCACCAGCGGCACGCCGAGCTTGCCGCCGGACATATAGCTGGCCTTGGCGGCCTGGTTGCACAACTGGTCCATGATCAGGAAGAGAAAGTCCCCGAACATGATGTCCACGATCGGCCGCGAACCAGTCAGCGCCGCACCGACTGCGAGACCCATGAACCCCGGCTCGGAGATCGGGGTGTCGATGACCCGCTCGTGCCCGAATTCCTCGACCAGGCCCGACAGAACCTTGAAGGGTGTGCCCGCCTCGGCGACGTCCTCGCCGATCAGGAACACGGTATCATCGCGCCGCATTTCCTCGGCGATGGCCTCGTTGACCGCTTTCGATAAGGTGATCTCGCGCACGGCCATCTCCTCAGGCCGCCCGACCGGAGGTGTAGACGTGCATCGTCACCTCGTCCGTATCCGGGAAGGCGGCTGCCTCAGCGTAAGCGACAGCTTCCTCGGCTTGCCTGGTCACGCCGTCACGGATCTCTTCGAGCTCGTCAGTAGAGGCGATCCCCTGATCGCTTAGCCATTTGCCGAAATTGACAATGGGATCGCGCTCGCTCTTCCAGAGCGCTTCTTCGTCCTTCGTGCGATAGTACTCTCGATTGATGTCGCCGACATGATGGCCGTGATAGCGGTAGGTCATCAGTTCGATGAAGAATGGCCCGCCGCCCTTGCGGCACCGCGTGACCAGGTCCTGTGCCCGCTCGTTGACCGCCAGAACGTCCTGGCCATCCACCGAAAAGCTCTCTATCCCAAACGCCTCCGCTCGCGCTGTCAGTGAACCCGCCGCGATCTCGGCAGTCTTGGTGTATTCCGAGTATCCGTTGTTCTCGCACGCGTAGATGACCGGAAGCGCCCAAAGGGCAGCCATGTTCATCACCTCGTACCAGAGCCCTTGCGCCGTTGCGCCGTCCCCGAAGAAACACACCGTGGCGTCTCCGGTCTTCAAGCGCTTGGCAGTGAGGGCTGAGCCGGTCGCGATCCCCATCGACCCGCCGACGATCGCGTTGGCGCCAAGGTTCCCGTTTTCCTGATCGGCGATGTGCATAGAACCTCCCTTGCCGCGACAATATCCCTCCGCCTTACCCAGAAGCTCGCAGAACATTGGTTTGAAGGCGGCGCCCTTGGCCACACAATGCCCGTGTCCGCGATGGGTCGACGCCACCGT
>CAZNHG010000452.1:1445-2447 GCA_964572555.1 uncultured Devosiaceae bacterium
GGTCGAGGTGATGCGGTCCTCGTCGGTCAGCGCCTCGCAGATGCCGACGGCGACCGCCTCCTGCCCGGAATACATGTGTGTCAGGCCCGGCATCTTGGCCGAGAGATAGAGCTGGTTCGCCTGATCCTCGAACGCACGGATGCGCACCATCTGCGTGTACATCCGGATATAGGCGTCCGTGTTGGTGTTGCCGCTTGCGGCGATCTCTTCTATCTGCGCCATCTGCGTGTCTCCTCAGTACCGGTTGGCGATGGGCAGGTCTTGAGCGGGGAACAGGCTGATCACCTCGCAGCCAGTGTCGGTGACCACCACCTCTTCCTCGATGCGGGCGGCCGAATAACCGTCCGCTGCCGGGCAGTAGGTTTCGAGCGCGAATACCATGCCGGTCTTGATCTCCATCGGATTGTCGAGGCTGACTGCGCGCGAAATGATCGGGCGCTCGTGCAGCGCCAGCCCCAGCCCGTGGCCGAACTGCAGCCCAAAGGCGCTTAGCTCGTCCGGAAACCCGAAGTCCTGCGCCGCCGGCCATGCCTTGGCTACAGTGTCGGTAGTCACGCCCGGCTTGATGAGTTCGATCGAGGCATCGAGCCAATTGCGGCACTTCACGTAGGCGTCGTTCTGCACTGCGGTCGAGAAGCCAACGTTGAAGGTGCGGTAGTAGCAAGTCCGATATCCCTGATAGGACTGCAGGATGTCGAAGAATGCCTGGTCGCCGGGCCTGAACAGCCGGTCGGTGAAGTTGTGCGGGTGCGGGTTGCAGCGCTCGCCGGCAATGGCGTTGATCGCTTCGACGTCGTCAGAACCCATCTCGTAAAGAAGCTTGTTCGACATGGCGACGATGTCGTTCTCGCGAACGCCCGGTTTCAGTTCGTCATTGATCATGTGGTAGACACCGTCGACCATTGCTGCGGCCTGGTTAAGCAGCTGAATCTCATCGATGTTCTTGATCTCGCGTGCCGCAAGCATGACCTGCTGGCCGTCGACGACCTTCAATCCCGCCTC
>CAZNHG010000453.1:0-2437 GCA_964572555.1 uncultured Devosiaceae bacterium
CGGTGGGCCGTGGGTGACCGCGACCGCAGCATCATCGTCAATGGACCCGCTGAGATAGTCATGAGCGATCCGACCTACGGGGATCATTCCAAATGGCGCACATTCCGCCGCCCGCAAGGCGCCCATCGAAGCGGCCCCGAGAACCGTCACCCCCTGGTCGAGCGCATAAAGGATCTCCTTGTGCCAGACCGCTGCCCGGGCCTCGAAACTTCCGTCGATCAGCCCGATTGCCGAGGCACCCTCAAGCACGGCATTCGCGAGGTCTCCATGCATTGCCGGCGGGCGGCTCTCAAGCCCGTCGAAATTGACGGAGGTGCCATAAAGACTGGGACCGGAAAAAACGACCTTCATGAGCCCATCAGAACCTTCAAAGCGCGGGCGCGGGGACGCCAGTTGGGGTTGGCAGCGCGATCCTCGAGATCGTGGCACAACAGTTTGACGACAGAGAACCCCAGATCGGGTTCGCTCAGCCTGTAGGCATGGATATCGCTCACGTCGGTTTCCCGGAGCCGTCTCAGGATCCAGGCAAACATGTCATTGAGTGAAGACGTGTTCGCCAAGCCTGCCGGAATCGTGCGGCCGCGCGCAGGGCGCATATCGAGAAGAGACGCCTCGGTCGCGCCGATCACACGGGTGTAGGTACCAGGATCGATGTCGTCCCGCGCTCCTGCAATCGAGGTAATGCGCGTCTGAGCCGCCTCAGTGATCGCCCTGAGGGCCGCGCGCGCTGCCACGGGATGGGCGCCATATCCAGCAGCCATCGTGAAATAATCCTTGCCGGCCCCGCCTCTCTCACCGATGACCGCCATCACGCACGGAATCCCGTTGTCGGCCGTCAGGTCGTAAAGGGTCAGTCTGAGGTCCGCTGCCCGGATCCTGCCAGCAAGGGCAATGACCGCCGGATTGTCGAAGTCACCGGGCAGGAGGCAGGTGCAGGCCCTGTCGTCAGGTGAGCGGAGCGACCACAGGGTTTCCGCATCGCGCTCAACGAGTTCGCAAAGTCCGTGAAACAGCGCCTCAAGCTCGATATTGCCCGAGGCCAGCCCGTTGGTGCTCTTGATCAAGCCCGAAATGGCGCGGTGGCCCGGGTCGATATCGAGGGCCTCAAGAGGCGCATGGACCTCGCGCCCGCTTGCCAGATCGATGCCTGGCGCCCAGCCCAATGGTAGGCTTGGATCGAGCCGTTCTCCGAAGGGCAGGAGATGGTCGATCGGTGTCGTCGTCAGGCCGGCGCTTGCCATCTCGGCGGCTGAGGCATTGCGGATCCTCACTGCTGGTCGTTCCGCTACCGCAAATTCCGCCGCTTCCATCATCGCCGAGGCGCGCGCCGCCGCCAGCGTCGGGCCCTTGCCCTGGTTGGTTGCGAGCGTCAGCGCATTGGGTCTGAACGCGGCCACGCACGGGATGCCGATGCGGTCGAGTCCGGTCTGGTCGGCCAGGCGCGTGATCCCAAGTGCCGTTTGGAAGCGCTTCATCCGCGCCACGGTCTCGTCAGGGTCGATGATGCGATCGGTGGTGGCACCGGCGGGCCCTGGCGGCACATCTGCCGCATGCGACACCGGCCGGGGCCTGTTCGCCGCCAGGACCATGGGCTCAGAGGTCGCCGGCCACGCACACGCGGTGCGAAGCGATGTCAGGCAGGCTCTGGTTAAGCGTGACATGAGCGGCCCCCGATGCCATCCTGGGCAGGGTCACGCTTTCGCGTTTGCCCGTGGCCGGGTCCGTCATGACGACGCGCCCGCTCGCCTGGTCGTAGTCAATGTTCAACATTGATGCGTACTCCCTGTTGGTGAACACAATAGGGGTATCGCAAGAGCCGGGGCGGGCCATCCGCGGGGGTCGCTAGCCCCAAGACCCTAGGTATTGCTACTGAGGTCGAACTGATCCGCTCACCAAAGCAAGCCGCGAGTGAACTTCAAACGACGAGCGCAAGGACCAACCAGGCCAGTGTGGGCCAACCGGGCGGACCTCCCGGTAAGGCAAGCCGGGCTTCTCAGTCGCTCTCCAGACGGCGACGACGGCAAACATGCTGTAGGGCCAGTTCGCAAGGTAGGCCGCGACGAGAAGAGCGGTGGGCGCATCGTGAAGTGCCAGAGCAACTGTCAGCGCGAGGCTTGCAAACAACACGCAGGATCCAATGAAGATCGTGTCGTGCCAAAAGACTTCGGCGACCGGCGCAGTGCCGAAAAGGCGCGTCGAAAAGAACGAGATAATAGCCGCCACGACGCCGGAATTCGCTCTGGGCCCTTCAATCTTGCTCATTGAGAGGGGTGCCTTCTTCATGGTCGGGCGGATGCCGCCGGATTCGAGACCGGATGAGAAACAAGTAGGCAGCTAATCTGTGCAATAGAGCCGTTCCTTCCGGCGCTCGAACATGCGTCCTGTCAGCGCAAGCGCCCCGGATGAAGCGAACACCCATATTCACACTGAATGACCA
>CAZNHG010000454.1:0-948 GCA_964572555.1 uncultured Devosiaceae bacterium
TTACGGCTCTCTTAAAGATACTGTGAAGGTTGTGTGAAGATTTGGGCCTCGTGAGTATAAACGAGTCCGCACGTGTACTCCACACTAATTAACTCAAAACAGGTCTTGTCCACCTATTTTGCCTACTGATGCGTTGAAAAATGGACAACACTTATTTCGGTTTAATTAGGGTGGTAGCGTATCGCCTCAGCCAGCGTGCCTGGCGAGTGTATCGGCTACTCGCCGGAGACGCGTTCGGGCTTCTTCCGCCACGGGGGTCAGGTCGCGGTTCTCCACCACCCCGAGCATAGAGATGGGATCCACGATAGCGGCAACGCTCTCCTCACCGTCCTCGTAGACGATGACGTTACACGGCAACAGCAACCCGATTTCCAGTTCCGTGTTCAGAGCTTGATGTGCCAGCGGTGGGTTGCACGCTCCCAGGATGACGTAGTTGCGGAAGTCGACGTCCAGCTTCTTCTTGAGCGTCTCCTGGACGTCGATCTCAGTCAACACGCCGAAGCCTTCATCTTTGAGCGCAGCCGTCACGGTTTCGACCGCCTGCTCGTATGGCAGATCTAATCGTACCCGATATGCGTAGTCGGTCACTGTTTTGGTCATATCAATCCTCTTTCGAATCTCTGCCTACAGTCCATTTACGTGTTCAGAGAAGAGTATAGCAACGTAATGTAAAGCGTGGATAAGGTATTTGCAAAGATTTGATGAAGTCCCGAGCATCTCTTCGCACCTCTCACAAAGGTGCGGAGGCAGTCACGAACGGCTGATCGTTTCAAGTAAGAGCTTGTCTCGCCGAATGGTAATAGACAAAGACAAATGGGTATCTGGCAGCCAGATACCCATTTTTGATTTTACTACCGGTCTGGATCAGGTGGCTGCGACGCTGTGCCGGCGCAACAATTGGGCGTTGATGGCGACGATCACGGTACTGAGTGACATCAGCAGCGCGCC
>CAZNHG010000454.1:958-2150 GCA_964572555.1 uncultured Devosiaceae bacterium
GATCGGTGCCAGGATGCCGGCCGCGAGCGGCAGCGCGAAGATGTTGTAGCCGGCAGCCCAGAACAGGTTCTGAATCATTTTGGTATAACTGGCGCGGCTCAGATCCACGATGCTGACCACGTCCAGTGGATTGCTGCGCACCAGGATGATGCCGGCCGACTCGATAGCCACGTCGGTGCCGCTACCGATGGCGATGCCTACGTCGGCGCGAGTGAGGGCCGGCGCATCGTTGACACCGTCGCCCACCACGGCCACGCGTTTGCCCTGCTGTTGTAGTTCGATCACCTTCTGATCCTTGTGCTCGGGCAGCACCTCGGCGAAGTACTGGTCGATGTCCAGTTCCTCAGCCACGGCGCGGGCCACGTCCTCGCTGTCACCCGTGATCATGGCGACTTCGACGCCCATCTCGTGCAGCCGTTGCACCGCCTCGTAGCTCTCGGGCCGGATCACGTCGGCCAGGGCGAAGGCGGCGCGGATATCCTGCTCCTCTTCCACCAGGTAGATCACCGTCTGGCCCTTGGCGCCCGCCTCGTCGGCAAAGCCGGCGATCGTTGCCGGCAACTCCAGTTCCAGCATCTCAAGCAGGCGCGGACCGCCGACGTGCACGACACGCCCGTCGCGGCTGGCGCGCACTCCACGTCCTTTGATGGCTTCGAAGTTTGAAACCTGGGGCCGCGAGAGGCGACGCTCTTCAGCTGTTTGGCGGATGCCACGCGCGAGCATGTGCTCCGAGTCGCCCTCCACCGCCGCTGCCAGCGCCAGCGCTTCGTCCTCATGCCAGGTATCGGTTGTAGCGATGTCGACCACTCCGAACTCGCCCCTGGTCAGGGTGCCGGTCTTGTCGAACATGATCGTGTCGATCTCGCGCGCTTCCTCCATGGCCAGCCGGTCGCGCACCAGAATACCGTTCTGAGCCGACATCGACGTGGTGATGGCGACCACCAACGGGATGGCCAGCCCGAGCGCGTGTGGGCAGGCGATGACGAGCACCGTCGCGACGCGCTTGATGACCTCGACGTTGAAGCCCACAGCTACTGTCCAGGCGATGGCGGTAATGATGGCGACCCCCACGGCCACGTAGAAGAGCCAGCCGGCAGCCTTGTCGGCCAGTACCTGCGTGTCGGACTTGCTCTGCTGCGCTTCTTCCACGAGGCGCATGATGCCGGCCAGGGCCGTCTCGTCGCCGGTGGCG
>CAZNHG010000454.1:2160-2419 GCA_964572555.1 uncultured Devosiaceae bacterium
CACCGCTGTTGACGGTCCCGCCGATGACCTCGTCGCCGGGTCCTTTATCCACCGGCTTGGACTCGCCGGTGACCATCGCCTCGTTGACGTCAGAGTCGCCTTCTTCCACCTCCCCGTCGGCGGGGATACTCGCGCCGGGCCGCACCAGGACCAGGTCTCCCTGTTCGAGTTCGGTCACCGGCACCTCCTCTGTCTCGCCGTCGGAGGTGATACGCTCGGCCGTGTCCGGCATGAGCTTGGCGAGCTCGTCCAGCGCACC
>CAZNHG010000455.1:0-2399 GCA_964572555.1 uncultured Devosiaceae bacterium
AGTTCCCCAAGCCGGCTCTGCGGCATGTCGGGAAGGCGGGCGAGCACATCGGCGAGCCAAGCCTGGGGATCGATGTCGTTGAGCTTGGCGGTGCCGATCAGCGTGTACATGAAGGCGGCCCGCCGGGCACCCCGGTCCGACCCCGCGAACAGCCAGGCTTTTCGTCCAAGCGCAATCCCGCGCAGAGCCCGTTCGGCGGCATTGTTGGTCAGGCAGACGCGTCCGTCCGCGAGGAACTCGGAGAACCCCTCCCAGCGCTCGAGCATGTAGTTCATGGCCTTGGCCACCGGCGCGTGCCGCGAGAGCTTGTCGCGCTCGGCGCTCATATAGGCATGCAGGTCCCTCACCAGCGGCGCACACAGTTCCTGGCGCGCAATGCGGCGCTTGTCCGGCGGCAGGCCATGCAGGGCACGTTCGACGGCGAAGATCTGGTCGATCCGGCGCACCGCCTCGAGCGCAACCGGCGAGACGGGTTGGGTCTTGCCGCCCTTCTTCTTCCGGTTCTTCTGGATATCGACGAGCTCGAACAGCGGCCGGCGCCCATGCGCCCAGCAATAGGCGGGTCGGAGGGGCTTGGTCCGTTTCTCGGGATCGAACAGGTCGTTGTATCCGGCAAAGGCGTCGACCTGCAGCAGGCCGGTATAATCGGCCAGGTGGCCGCGGGGATGCTCGCCCCTGCGGTCGGGGGAGGCGAAGAACAAAGCGGCCGGGCCCGCGGCACCCCCGAACGGCCGATCATCGCGCACATAGGTCCAGACCCGCCCGGTCTCCGTCTGACCCCGGGCCAGGACCGGCACCGTGGTGTCGTCCGCGTGCAGGCGGTCCGCCGCCATCACGTGATCGGCGATCAGGTCGTGCAGCGGCTTGAGCGCCACGCTCGCCGCCCCGACCTGGTCGGCCAGGGTCGACACGCTCAGCGCCACGCCCTCGCGGCCATAGCGCTCGGACTGGCGATTGAGCGGCTGGTGCTGGCCGAACTTTTCAAAAAGGATGGTCGCCAGCAGATTGGGGCCGGCAAAGCCGCGCGGGGTGGCGTGGAAGGGCGCGGGCGGCTGGCTGACCTTCTCGCAGGCCCGGCAGCTGACCTTCTCGCGTACCGTCTGGATCACCTTCCACTGCCGCGGGATCACCTCGAGGGTCTCGGTGACGTCCTCCCCCAGCCTGACCACATGATCGGAGCCGCAACACCCGCACGTCTCGGGCGCGGGGATAACGACGCGCTCACGCGGCAGATGCTCGGGGAAGGCGCGGCGCCCGGTCCGCTTGCGGGCAAAGCTCCTGGTCGGCGGCGCCCCGGGCGCGGCCATCTCCGCGGCGATCTCGTCCTCGGTGGCCGTGGCCTCGAGCTCGCCGAGGTCGAACTCCAGCTGATCGAGTAGCCTGGCCTTGCGCTCGGACCGTTGCCCGTAAAGACTGCGGCGCAGCTTGGCGATCTCGAGCTTGAGCCGCGCGATCTCCGCCTCGCTGTCGGTCTTCTGGGCCGTGACACGGGCCGCATCGGCCTCGGCCTGCGCCGCCTTGTGCTCGGCCCGATCGGCACGCTCCTCCGCCGCTGCCAGCGCAGCGCGAAGGGCGGCAATCTCGGTGGGGGCGGCGGGCTCGTTCATGCCCGCAATCTAACCCAGGCCGCCCCCGATCTCGAGCGCCACACCCGCAAAATCCCCGGCATGAGTCACCGTGTCGCGGACCCCGAACCTAGCCCGCCGACAGCGGCCGCCAGGTCGCTTGCGGCAGGCGCCAGTCGATACCCTCGAGCAGATAGCCAAGCTGGCCCGGCGTGATCGTGATCACCCCGTCGGCCGGCGAGGGCCAGATGAAGCGCCCCCGCTCGAGCCGCTTGGTAAAAACGCAGGCCCCCTGGCCATCGTGCCAGATGATCTTGACCAGGTTGCCCTTGCGGCCCCGGAACACGAACAGGTGCCCGCAGTGCGGATCGCGCCGCAAGACCTCCTGGACCGACAGGGCGAGCGAGTTAAAACCCTTCCTCATATCCGTGTGCCCGGCCGCCAGCCACACGCGCGTTCCGCTCGGCACCGGGATCATGCGTCCACCACCGCCAGAACCCGCGCCAGCGCCGTCGTATCGACATCGCTTCCAACGACCACCCGACGGCCATTGCCAAGCTCGATCTCGATGCGGCCGGCCGGCCGCTCCGGCCCCTTGCCGGCATCAACCTCCTGCCCGTACCTATCGTCCTCCGAAACGGCCACGGGGAAGAACGACACCGGTGCCGCGTCGCCGAGCCGCCCCTCGCGGTACGCCTTGCGCCACGCAAAGATCAGCGGCACCGCAATCCCGTGCCGCCGCGCCGTCGCCGAGGCCAGCCGCGGACCCGCGTAACTCTCCTCGACGATCCGGATCTTCTCTGCAGTGCTGAAACGCCGGCGCCGGCCAGTATC
>CAZNHG010000456.1:0-2399 GCA_964572555.1 uncultured Devosiaceae bacterium
AAGAAGCTGGCAAAGAGATCGGCCGGGTGATCGGAACATACTGCAATATAATCGACCCCAGTGCGCTCGTCATTGGCGGAGAGGCAACGATGCTCGGCGAACCGTTCCTTGATCCGCTCCGCAACGCGGTGGACGAGCACGTTTTGTCCGGGCGCTGCGAAGTCATCATCGACTGGAACGATCAATCATGGGCCCGTGGTGCAGCGGCACTTGCCACACAGAACCTGTTCGATTTCGAGGCGGTAGATGGTGCTTTCGGTGGCAAACTACCCGCAGAGCGAAACCAGCTTGCGGAAACGGACACACCCTAACGTATTGGCAGGACGCCCCGCTGATAAGCCCTCAAGCCGTTGCGAGAAGGCTAGGACGGGGCGCAGAGCGGTCGTTCCGAAGCGAGGCGTGAATAACCCGCGCACATTGTTGACGAGCACCGCGCCGGTGCAACTGAGATAACGGCCGATCCTGGTCGTTGTTGCCTTGCCTAAGCCTCATCCGGCACCGTCGCCACCGGTCTGCCCCGGAGCCCGTCATTAACAAGACCTCCCACGAAGCTTGCGAACGGGGAGATGTTCTGGTGAACGCTCGCCTGCTCGAGGGCAGCCATATAGTCGTTGCGGCGCTCGACCGGGATCACGGTCCAGGGATAGCCGCCGGATGCCAGCATGACATTCATCAGAAAGCGGCCCATGCGCCCGTTGCCGTCCATGTAAGGGTGAATGTAGACGAAGATGAAATGCCCGAGCACGACCCGCACGGCCGGATCCTCTTCGGCGGCAAGCAGTTCAAAGAAGACCGGCATCGCATCGCGCACCGCGTGAGGGGGCAGCGGCACATACATCGAATTGCGGATGAACACCCGGTCGCTGCGATAACCGGCAAGATCGGCCGGTCTGGCAAGGCCCGCGGTCACGCTCGGGGCAAACAGCTCGCGATACCAGTCACCGTGATTGCGATCGGCGACCGTGCCGGGGTTTTCATTGCCAAGGACAGCACGCACGCTTGTCTTCACGGCCTGAAACGCGAGGTGGTAGCCGCGCGCGGCCAGCGCGTCGCGATGTTCGCGGTCCTGCTCATCCTGATCCGGGTTCCAGTTACCGGAACGCACGCGTTCAATCAGTGCCGGGCTGACGCGGTAGCCCTCGATCGAGAGCGAGTGATAGGCATCCGTCACGTAGATGTCTTCGACGCGCTTGAGGTAGGCTTCGATGTCGTTCGGCCGGCCGGGCGCGGGCGGGAAGTTGTCCGCGATATCCGCGCGCATCGCCTGCCACATAAGGCGGATGCGTCCGGCATAAGCGGAGCGCTCGCGGGCGGGCAGGTCGAATTGCAGCCGGCCTTCGAACGGGTCGGTTTCGCGGACGGTATAGCCCGCAGCCTCCATGTTCTTGATGATGTCATCAGCGATGCGATCGCGGCCGATATTGCGAAACGCGCCTGCCAGCCGTCCGGCAACGACGCTGTGCCCGCCTTCGAGCAGGTGCGCAAGGATCTCTGATGCGTCGGCAAAAAGCGCGAGCGCCGTGCGGGCGTCGGTCGGGCTTTGCACGAAGAAACCGGCCGAGGCCTCCACCAGCGCGGCGGCGAGCTTGTAAAGGCGCAGGCTGTTTTCTTCGACGATGTCCTTTTCCTGCGGAAGCGCGGCCCGGACATCGAAAACCGAGGTCCCGTGCATCAGCCTGGTTGGCTTGTTGCCGCCCTTTTCGGCACGCACCAGGAGCTGCGCGGGCACGGTGCGGTTGCCGGCATGCAGCTTGAGGGACTGTTCCGGGGCGATGCACCAGGTCGTGCCGAAACGCTCCCTCAGATATGCGGCGCAGAAGTCCCAGAAGGACGCGTACCAGGGCGTCGTATCGCCGTCCCGGTCGTTCGGGCTCGAGGGGATGTACCAGCCCTTCATCACCTCCTGCAGGAATCCGTTCTTGAGCAGCCGCTCGCGGTGGGTCCGCGTCAGGCTGTCCGAGCGGATCGCAACTGCGCCGTCATCCTGCAGCGCCTTGAGTGCCTCCAGTGATTCAGCCAGTTTCTCGGAGGGAGTCGCCATCAGACCCGTGCCGCCATTCGGTTATCGCGTCGCGCGGCTCGCAGGTTTTGGTGCCGAACGACTCTTAGGTTATCCGGATATACCACTATTAGGTTTTCGTGTCGAAAAAATATTAGGGGCCTGCCAACTGGTTCCCCAGATTGGATCATTTTAGCGGAAATTGATCGTGAGGGCTCGCAATCAACGATGCAGGCAGGGACCTTTCCACGCCGCTGCTTGAGTTTAGAAGTGGCCCCGGACAATCTTCTACCGGCGGCCGGCCGGGCTGCCCGTTACCCCATCTAGGACCTTACGCTCGCTGATGCGAGGCAGCAGGCAGCCCGGATAGCCGAGATGATCGTGCGGGACTGGAAACAGG
>CAZNHG010000457.1:0-2379 GCA_964572555.1 uncultured Devosiaceae bacterium
GCGCGGCAGAGGCCGGCATCGACAGCTATCCGCGCGACACGTTCGGGTCCCGCTGGGTGGCCATCCTGGTCCTCTCGGCGGCGGCGGTGCTGTGCCTGCCGCGCCAGTTCCAGATCACGGTGGTGGAAAACTCCGACGAGGATCATCTGCGCACTGCGGGGTGGGCGTTCCCGGCCTACCTGCTGCTGATGAGCCTGTTCACCATGCCAATCGCGCTGTTCGGGCTGACCACCCTGCCCGCGGGCTCGAACCCGGACATGTTCGTGCTCACCCTGCCGCTTTCGACGGGCAATACGGGGCTCGCGCTCTTCGCTTTCATCGGCGGGTTCTCGTCGGCCACCTCGATGATCATCGTGGCAACGATCGCGCTGTCGATCATGGTCTCGAACCACATCGTCATGCCGATTGCGCTCAGGAGTTCGGAGACATTCGGCACCGGCAACGGGCGCGGCGTCACGCAGCTGCTTCTCAACAGCCGGCGCGCCTCGATCGCCGTCGTGCTGTTCCTTGGGTTCCTTTACTTCTGGCTGACCGGCACGTCGGACGCGCTGGCCGCCATTGGGCTCATTTCCTTTGCCGGCGTGGCGCAGTTCCTGCCCCCCATGATCGCCGCACTCTACTGGCGCGAGGCGACGCGCCGGGGCGCGGTCGCGGCCACGCTGGTGGGGTTCGCGGTCTGGGCCTGGACGATGTTCCTGCCCAGTTTCAGCACCAATCCGTGGGTGGCCGGTGTCATCGCGGACGGCCCGTGGGGGCTGTGGTTCCTGCGCCCGCAGGCCCTGTTCGGGCTGGCGGACATGGATCCCCTCGTCCACTCGGTGTTCTGGAGCCTGTTCCTGAATACGACCACGCTCGTCTTCGTCTCGCTTCTCACTGAACCGACGACGCTGGAGCGCATCCAAGCAACGCTGTTCGTCGACGTTTTCAAGCACCGTGCGGGCGGGCATCCGCAGATCGTGCGCGGGTCGGCGACGGTGAACGACCTGTTCTTCGTCGCCAAGCGGGTACTCGGACACGAGCGCACCTACGCCCTGTTCGACAGCTTCGCCCGCGAGCGCGGGGTGGAACCGGGCGGGCTGGAGCCGACGCCCGAGCTAACGGGGCGGCTGGAGCGCGAACTGGCCGGCTCGATCGGTGCGGCATCGGCGCACGTCATGCTCTCCAAGGTCGCCTCGGGCGACGAGGTTTCGCTCGAGGAGGTGATGCGCATCGCCGACGAGACCCAGCAGGTGATCGAGTATTCCCAGCGCCTCGAACAGACCTCGGAGGAGCTGCGCAACACCGCGGCGCAGCTTCAGGAGGCAAACGAGCAGCTGCGCAAGCTGGACAACCAGAAGGACGAGTTCCTCTCCCAGGTCAGCCACGAGGTGCGCACGCCCATGACCTCGATCCGCTCGTTCGCGGAGATTCTTCTCGAGCACGACGACCTCTCGGCGGACCAGCGCGAGCGATTCACCACCACGATCCATCAGGAAAGCCTCAGGCTCACCAAGCTATTGGACGAGATTCTCGATCTCAGTGCCCTCGAACGCGGGGAGCGCGGCTGGACGAACGTACCGGTCGACCCGCAGGCCGCCCTCGACCGGGCGCTGGAGGTGTGCGCGCCGATGCTCGATCAGCACGGCATTCAGCTCGACGTCGACCGGCGCGATACGGAAACGACGGTGCTCGGCGAACCCGACCGGCTGGCGCAGGTGTTCATCAACCTCGTCTCGAACGCCATCAAGTACAATGACTCCGATGCGCCCTATGTGCGCGTTAGTACGCATCGCGAGGGTGAGAGCTTCATCGTCGAAGTGGCGGACAACGGCCCGGGGATCGACGCGTCGGAGCAACGCCAGATCTTCGAGAAATTCGCCCGCGGCCGCCGGCAGGGAAGCCGCGACGAGACCGGCTCGGGGCTGGGGCTCGCCATCAGCTTCCAGATCGTGAGCAAGATGAACGGGGTGCTCGACCTCGTCTCCCGCCGTGGCGAAGGCGCCTGCTTCCGCGTGCGCCTGCCCGTGGTCACCGAAGGGGCCGCGCGCAAGGGCAAGACGGCGGCGCCGGCGAAATAGCTCCGCCCTATCCGTTGGCCACGACGGCGACGGGTGCGCGCGGCAGGTCCGAGAGGATCTCCGGGCCGTCCGCGCGCAATATGACGATCTCCTCAAGCCGGATGCCGAAGCGCCTGGGCAGATAGATGCCCGGCTCGATGGAGAACACCATACCTTCGTCAAGAACGGTTTCCGACGTCCCGGTGATGTAGGGGGCTTCGTGGATGTCGATCCCCAGGCCATGCCCGGTGCGGTGAAGGAAGTGGTCGCCATAGCCGGCTTCGGCAATCGCGTTGCGGGCCGCGGCGTCCACCTCGCGGGCGGGCACGCCCGGCCGCGCGGC
>CAZNHG010000458.1:0-2364 GCA_964572555.1 uncultured Devosiaceae bacterium
TTCTTCCGCGACAATACCATGATGCTGTTCGGCGACGCCAAGAAGATGACCGAGGACATCGTCAAGGCGCTCGGCGCGTAAGGATCCGGAAACTGCGCGACCACAAGAGGGCGGCCGGGGGCCGCCCTTTTTCGTCGGTACTTTCGCCCCCGGCGCTCCACCTCCTCTTCGGGTATGCAGCCGGTACGGTGACGGTGTAACAAAACTGTCATGCATCCCGGCTAATCAGGCCAAAACCGAGAGAACGGCATCACGATGAGCCAGCCGGAGACACCCCGCACCGCCGCCGCCTGGGAAGTGTTCACCATCTTCCTGCGCCTCGGGCTCACCAGCTTTGGCGGCCCGGTCGCACACCTGGGTTATTTCCACGAGGCCTTCGTCAACCGCCGCAAGTGGCTGAGCGCGGAGAGCTACGCCGAGATCGTCGCCCTGTGCCAGTTCCTGCCCGGTCCCGCCTCTTCGCAGGTCGGTCTTGCCATCGGCCTCAGGCGTGCCGGTGTGCCGGGCGCCCTCGCCGCATGGCTCGGTTTCACCGCCCCTTCGGCCATCGCGCTCATCCTCTTCGCCCTCGGCCTCGGCCTGTTCGAAGGTGCGCCCGACGGCTGGCTGCGCGGTCTCAAGATCGCCGCCCTCGCCATCGTCGCACAGGCCCTGTGGGGCATGGCCCGCACCCTCACGCCCGACCGTCCGCGCATCCTCATCGCACTGGGCGCCGCCATCGTAATGCTGATCGTGCCGCTCAACCTGATGCAGCTCGCCGTCATCGCGATAACGGCCGTCATCGGGGCCGTTCTCCTCCCCGCCAGCGAGCAAAGCGAAGCCGAGGACCTCCCCGGCATGTCGCGCATGGCAGGCATCGCGTGCCTCGCAGCCTTCTTCGTCCTGCTCGCCGCCTTGCCGCTCGCCGCGGCGCTGACCGGCGACCCGTCCGTCTCCCTCGCCGACCGCTTCTACCGCACCGGCGCCCTCGTCTTCGGCGGCGGCCATGTCGTCCTGCCGTTGCTGCAGACCGAGCTCGTCGCCCCCGGCCTTGTCAGCCGCGACGCCTTTCTCGCCGGCTACGGCGCCGCCCAGGCCATCCCTGGCCCGCTCTTCGCCTTCTCCGCCTATCTCGGCGCGCTCGTCAGCGGCTGGGGCGGCGCGCTGATCGGGCTCGTCGCCATCTACGTCCCCTCGTTCCTGCTGGTTTTCGGGATTCTGCCCTTCTGGCCGGCCCTCAAGACACGCCCGCGCGCCCGCGCGGCGCTGGCCGGAACCAATGCCGGCGTCGTGGGCCTGCTGCTCGCCGCCCTATACGATCCGGTATTCACCAGTGCCATCACCCAGCCGCTCGACATGGCGCTCGCTCTCGCCGCACTCGCGGCCGTCGCCGTAATCAAGCTGCCGCCCTGGCTCGTCGTCATCGCCTGCGCCGCAGCCGGCATGGCCCTGCCCGTCTGATCCGCTCACGCGAATCTGACCGCCCCGCTCTGGCCAAACCGCCCCGTCAGGCGCAGACTGCCGGGGCAATGACAAAGGCGTCAGGCATGACGAAGACCCTCTTCACGCACGTGCGTGCCCTCATCATCGCCCTGGTCCTCGGCTGCGCCGGCCCGCTCGCCCCGGCAATCGCGCAGACCGATCAGACTGCCCCGACGCTCGACACCCTGTTTGACCGTCTCCAGTCGGCCCGCACCACCGACGAGGGCGCCCGCATCTCCGCACAGATCTGGCAGCAATGGCTTTCGCCGGACGATCCCGAGCTGGAAGTGTTGATCAACCGGGCCGTACGCGCCCGCTCCAGCGCCGACGTCGCGCGCGCCTTCGTCCTGCTCGAGCGGATCATCCGGCAATATCCCGACTATGCCGAAGGTTGGAACCAGCGGGCGACCCTGCACTACCAGCTTGGCAACTACGAGCGCTCCCTCGCCGACATCGAGGCCACCCTTGAGCGCGAGCCCCGCCACTTCGGCGCCCTATCGGGCCGGGCGCTCGTCTACCTCGCGATAGGCGACCGCGACAAGGCGCGCGACGCCGTCGAGGAAGCCAGCGAGATCAACCCCTTCATCACCGACAACCCCGCCTTCGGCGACCTTGTGGAGCCCACCACCCGCCTATGACCGATCACGAAATCAAACTGGAAGCCGCCGAGGACCACGGCCGCTACGTCATGCCGCTCGACGACGGAGCCGAGGGCGAGATGACCTGGCGCCGGCTCGACGCCGACACCATCGCCATCGATCACACGGAAATCCCGGTCAGCCATCGCGGCCACGGCCTCGCCCGCAAGCTGGTGGAACGCGGCATCGCCGATGCCCGTGCCGCGGGCATCAGGATCGTGCCGGTCTGCCCCTACGTCGCCGCCGAGTTCCGGCGCCACCCCGA
>CAZNHG010000459.1:0-2354 GCA_964572555.1 uncultured Devosiaceae bacterium
CCGCGTCGAGGTCGCCCTCAACGCGAACCGCGCGGCCGTCGAGGAAGGTATCGTCGCCGGTGGCGGTGTGGCCCTCCTGCGTGCCTCCGCCAATCTCGACATCAAGGGCGCCAATGCCGACCAGGATGCCGGCATCGACATCGTGCGCAAGGCGCTTCAGACGCCGCTGCGCCAGATCGTGTCGAACGCGGGCGAGGAAGGCTCCATCGTCGTGGGCAAGATCCTCGACAACACCTCGGTCACCTACGGCTACAACGCCCAGACCGACGAGTATGGCGACATGATCGAGATGGGCATCGTCGACCCCGTGAAGGTCGTGCGCACCGCCCTGCAGGACGCCGCATCGGTCTCCTCGCTGCTGATCACCACCGAGGCGATGGTCGCCGAGCTTCCCAAGGAAGACGACAACGCCGCCGCTGGCGCCGGTGCCGACATGGGCGGCATGGGTGGTATGGGCGGCATGGGTGGCATGGGCTTCTAATCGATCCCGCACCCAAGGTTCCGTTCCGTTTCTTCCCAGTCACGGACGTGAAGAGAAGCCCCGGCGTTTTCGCCGGGGCTTTTTCTATGCCTGCTTGAATGCTCGTGCTTGGTGCCACACCGCCACACTCCGCCTACCCGCCCAGCAACAACCGCCCCGCCATCACGATGGAAACGACCACCACCAGTGGCCGGATGAGCCGCGCCCCGAAGCGGATGCCGGTCAACGCGCCCACATAGCCGCCGATCACCTGCCCCGCGGCCATCACCAGCGCCACCGGCCAGATCACGTCGCCGGCCGGGATGAACAGCGCCAGCGCCGCGAGGTTGGAGGTGAAGTTGAGCACCTTGGTGTGCGCCGCCGCCCGCGTGATCCCCAGCCCGAACAGGGTGACGAAGGCGGCGGTGAAGAACGAGCCCGTCCCCGGCCCGAACAACCCGTCATAGAACCCGATGCCGAACCCGAAGACCGGCGCGAACACGGCCAGTTTCAGCCGCGCCGCCCGGTCGGCGTCCCCGATCTTCGGTCCGAACAGGAAATACAGCGCAATCGCGATCAGCGCGACGGGCACGGCGATCTCGAGCACCGACGTATCCATCGCCTTGACGGCGAATGCGCCCAGCCACGACCCGGCAAAGGTTGCCAGAACGGCGACGGCGAGCGTGCGCAGCGGCACGAAGCCCTTTCGCCAGAACGTGAACGCGGCGATGCCGGTCCCCACCGATCCCTGCAGCTTGTTGGTGGCGAGCGCGGCGACCGGCGCCATGCCCGTCGACATCAGCGCGGGCAGCGCGATCAGGCCGCCCCCGCCTGCTATGGCGTCCACGAACCCCGCGAGCACCCCGACGCCCCCCAGCAGCGCAAGCGTCGCGGGATCGAACACCGGCTCTAGCCTTCGTTGGCGGTGACGCCGATGGCGTCGAGCAACTGGGAAAGCACCAGCCGCTGGGCCGGCGACCAGTCCGAGGCGCGCGAGACGATGAGGTGCGCCGAACTCTTCAGGATCGTTCCGTCCACCAGGATGCGCAGCCCGTTCGCCTTGAGCGTCGAGCCGGTCGAGGTGATGTCGACGATCAGGTCCGCCGCCCCCGCCGCCGGCGCGGCTTCCGTCGCCCCGACGCTCTCCACGATCCGATATTCCGCGATGCCGTGCTCGGCGAAGTACTGCCGGGTGAGATTGACGTACTTGGTCGCCACCCGCAGCCAGCGCCCGTGCCGCGCGCGGAAGTCCGACGCCACGTCCGAGATGTCGCGCATGTGCGTCACGTCGATCCACGCATCGGGCACGGCGACCACCACGTCCGCCTCCCCGAACCCCAGGTCGCAGGCGAGCGTGACGTTGTCCGGCCCGTTCTCCGCCGCCTCGTGGATCAGGTCGACCCCGGTGATCCCGATATCGATGGTCCCGCGCACCAGTTCGCGCGCGATCTCCCCGGCCGGCATGAAGCGCACCGACATCTCGTCGATCCCCTCCAGCGCCCCGGCATAAGAACGCGCCCCGCCCGGCCGCGTGATCGGCAGGCCGGCCTCGGAGAAGACGGCCCGCGACAGCTCCTCGAGCCGCCCCTTGGACGGTACGGCGAGAATGACCTCATTCATCGGACAGCTCCGCTTCCAGCCGGTCCACCCAGACCGCGCAGCCCGACGCCGGAAGCTCCCGCTCCGCGCCCAGCCGCTGCATCAGCCGGTCATACTCCCCACCCGAGGCGAGAATGCCGTTGGCCCCGTGCATCTCGAACACGATCCCGGTGTAATAATCGAGCCGTGGACTGAACCCGCCCTCGAAGGTCACCGAACCGATGGCCTCGGCCTCTTCCAGCGCCTCGAAATGCCGCATCAGCCGCGCCAGCGGCTCGGAAAGATCGATCCCCTG
>CAZNHG010000460.1:0-2335 GCA_964572555.1 uncultured Devosiaceae bacterium
TACTGGCTCGAGAAGAACCGCGGAGACATCTATGCGGGCGGCCCGGCACGCGCCGAGGCGATCGCACGGGCCTGCGCGGCCAAGGCCCGTTTCGTCATCGCGGACGAAAAGGAGTCGGGCGCCCGCGCGCTCCTCAATCTCGGCCACACCTTCGGTCATGCACTCGAGGCGACGACGGGCTATTCGGACCGGCTGCTGCACGGCGAGGGTGTCGCCATCGGCATGGTGCTCGCCCACAAGTTCTCGGCAAGAGTGGGGCTCGCGTCCTCCCAGGATGCCGGCCGTATCGCGCGGCATTTGCAATCGGCGGGCCTGCCCACCACATTGCAGGACATTCCCGGCGAGCTCGCGTCCACCGAGGCGATGATGGACGCCATTACCCAGGACAAGAAGGTGACGCGCGGCGCGCTCACCTTTATCCTGACCCGCGGGATCGGCGAGGCGTTCATCGAGCACGATGTCGACCCCGCCACCGTAACGGAATTTCTCGAGGAGATGCGGCGCTCGTGAGCACCGAAACCCTTCTGACCATCGGCGGCATCGCCGTCCTTTTGTTCATGAGTGCGTTCTTTTCCGGCTCCGAGACGGCGTTGACCGCCGCCTCGCGTGCCCGCGCGCATTCCTATGCCCGGGCCGGCTCGAAGCGCGCGCTCATTGTCGAGAAACTGATCGACGCCAAGGAGCAGCTCATCGGCGCGATCCTTCTCAGCAACAACCTGGTGAACATTCTCGCCTCGTCGCTGGCGACGAGTGTGCTCATCACCCTGTTCGGCGACACCGGCGTGGTCTATGCCACCCTGGTGATGACGGCCATGATCGTCGTTTTCGCCGAGGTGCTGCCCAAGACCTGGGCCATCAACAATCCGGACAACTTCGCTTTCGGCGTCGCGCCGATCGTGCGCCCGGTCGTGGCGGTCCTGGCGCCGATCACCATGATGGTCCAGTGGCTCGTGCGGCTGTTACTGCGCCTGTTCGGGGTCAAGACCGACGACTCGCGTTCGGGCTATACCGGTCACGAGGAGATCCGCGGCACGGTCGACCTGCTGCACCGCGAGGGCGAGGTCATCAAGTACGACCGCGACATGCTGGGCGGCATTCTCGACCTCAAGGACCTCGAGGTCTCCGACATCATGGTCCACCGCACGCGCATGCTGGCGCTCGACGTGGAGCAGTCGCCTGAACAGCTCATCCACCAGGTGCTCGAGAGCCCCTATACGCGCATGCCGCTGTATCGCGGCGATACCGACAACATTGTCGGGGTCGTCCATTCCAAGGACGTGCTGCGCGCGCTGATCAAGGCCGGTGGCGACATCTCCAGGATCAACATGCTCAAGATCACGGCCAAGCCATGGTTCGTGCCGGACACCACGCCGCTGCGCGCCCAGCTCAACGGGTTCTTGAAGGGCAAGACGCATTTCGCGCTCGTCATCGACGAATACGGCGAGGTGCAGGGCTTGATTACCCTCGAGGACATTCTCGAGGAGATCGTCGGCGACATCTCCGACGAGCACGACGAGGTGATGCAGGGCATCACCAAGCAGCCCGACGGGTCCTTCGTCATCGAGGGGGCGCTGCCCATTCGCGACATCAACCGCGCGCTCGACTGGAACCTGCCCGACGACGATGCGGTGACCATCGCGGGACTGGTGATCCAGGAGGCGAAGATCATCCCCACCCAGGGCCAGCAGTTCACCTTCCACGGCTGCCGGTTCCAGGTTACCAGGACTACGGGCAACCGCGTCATGGAATTGCGGGTGACCCCGCTGACTGCTGAAGGAGCGTAGGACCTTCCGGAACCGGACGCCGGCGCCTGTTTATGGGGACGGGACGGGGCGGTTATCCTGAAACGCGGCGCTTCGCGCGCACCGGGCCTTCCGGGCCGACGACCTCGATCGCCAGCGCATGCACGCCCGCCTTGATTTCTTCATCAAGGGTCTCCATCACTGCGCGGTGTTGCGCAACGCGCGGCTTGCCGTCAAAATGCCGGGTCGCGATTCTGACGCGGAAATGGCTTTCTCCGCCTTCGCGCCAGCCGGAATGACCGCGATGGCGTTCGCTCTCGTCGATGACCTCGAGATAATCGGGGTCGAACGTGGCCGTTAGCTTGTCGATGATAGTGTCGCGGACGGGCATGAAACCACCTTTGTCGGAATCGAGTTTACACGCACATAGGGCTGACGAAATTGAATTCCAAGCTGTTCGACAACATTCGGGTGAAGCCGCGGCGCGGCCAGAAGCAGCAGCCGGAGCACCCGGAATGCGATTGGGACGGATGTACGGCGCCGGGCGAGTACAAGGCGCCCAAGCCCGAGCGCTCCGGCGGATTCCATCATTT
>CAZNHG010000461.1:0-2307 GCA_964572555.1 uncultured Devosiaceae bacterium
CTGGTGCACGTCTCTCGCGACGGCTCGATCCACCTCAACCACGGCGGCACCGAGATGGGGCAGGGGCTCTACATCAAGGTGGCGCAGGTGGCGGCCGACGCGTTCGGGCTCGATCTCGACCGTGTCCAGATCACCGCGACCAGCACCGGCAAGGTACCCAACACCTCGGCGACGGCGGCGTCCTCCGGCGCCGACCTCAACGCCATGGCGGCGCTCGACGCCTGTGAGCAGATCAAGAAGCGCATGGCCGATTTCGCCGCCGAGAAATACCAGACCGAGGCCGAGGGTATCGTGTTCGAGGAGGGGCACGTGCACGTCGCGGGGCGGCGCATCCCGTTCGCCGAGTTCGTCGGCGAGGCCTACATGGACCGCGTGCACCTGTCGGCTGCCGGCTTCTACAAGACCCCCGAAATTCACTGGGACCGGGCGGAGGGCAAGGGCAAGCCGTTCTATTACTTCGCCTATGGTGCAGCGGTGAGTGAGGTCAGCATCGACACGCTGACCGGCGAGAATCGCATGGAGCGCGTCGATATCCTGCACGACGTCGGCCATTCACTGAACCCGGCCGTGGACATGGGCCAGGTCGAGGGCGGTTTCATCCAGGGCGTCGGCTGGCTGACGACGGAAGAGCTGTGGTGGGACGACAAGGGCGCCCTGGGCACCCATGCACCCTCCACCTACAAGATTCCGCTCGCCTCCGACCTCCCGCGCGAGTTCAACGTCAAGCTCGCCGAATGGTCCGAGAACCCGGCCCGCACCATCAAGCGCTCAAAGGCGGTGGGCGAGCCGCCCTTCATGCTGGCGATCTCGGTGTTCGAGGCGCTGTCGATGGCGGTCGCTTCCGTGGCCGACTACAAGGTCTGCCCACGGCTCGACGCCCCCGCCACGCCCGAGCGCATCCTGATGGCGGTGGATCGGCTGAAACGGGAGGCCCGTGACTGATGGCCCGCCGCGCCCGCGAGATCGAAGCGTTCATCGAGCGTACGGGCGCAAGCGTTTTGGTGCGGGTCGCCAAGGCTCAAGGCTCGGTGCCCCGCGAGGCGGGTGCTTTCATGCTCGTCGCGGCCGATGAACTGTTCGGCACCATAGGCGGCGGCCAGCTGGAATATCTCGCCATCGACAAGGCCCGACAGATGCTGCGCAAGGGCCGGGAGAGCGACACTCTCGACATCCCGCTCGGCCCCGACATCGGTCAGTGCTGCGGTGGACGCGTACAGCTCACGCTTGATGTTTTGGGCCGAGAACGCGCCGCAGATCTCCTGCAAACGGTGCAGTCGGAAGATGAATCATTACCTGAAGTCGTGATCTTCGGCGCAGGGCATGTCGGCCGCGCATTGGCGGCGGCGCTGGCGCCACTGCCCCTTGATACGACCGTCGTCGACACACGGCCCGGTGTTCTCGAAGGCCTGCCGGAAGTGGTCGAAACGCACGCGCTGGCACTGCCGGAGCAGGCGGTGCGCGCCGCCAGGTCCGGGACGGCCTTCGTCGTTCTCACGCACGATCATGCCCTCGACTTTCTCATCATGCGCGAGGTCCTGTTGCGGGGCGACGCCGGATACGCAGGCATGATCGGTTCGAAGACCAAGCGCGCCCAGTTCCGCCGCTGGTTCCTCGGCGAGGGGGGCGCCAAGAACGCGCTCGACCAGCTTGTCTGCCCCATCGGGGCGCAAGGATCACGGGATAAACGGCCTGAAATTGTAGCAGCGCTTGTATGTGCTGAAATAATCGTCAAAATCGGACAACGTGACTGGGAAGGCGCAACGAAAAGTGCCAATGTGGGGGCGAGGCATGAGGGTGGTTGATGGCGAGTAACCCGGCGCTCCGGTTGGAGATCGAAGGGCTGACGAAACGGTTTCCGGGCGTTCTGGCGAACGACCATGTCGGGTTTTCGGTCAAGCCCGGCGAAATCCACGCACTTCTGGGCGAGAACGGCGCCGGCAAGTCGACGCTGGTCAAGATGATCTACGGAATCATGCAGCCCGACGCCGGCACGATTCTCTGGGACGGCCAGGAAGTGACGATCCATAACCCGCGCGCCGCGCGCAGGCTCGGGATCGGCATGGTCTTCCAGCACTTCTCGCTGTTTGAGGCGATGACCGTTCTGGAGAACATCGCACTGGGCATGGACAGCGCGGTCAGTCCGCGCCGGCTCGAAAAACAGGTGCGCGAGGTGATGGCGACCTACGGGCTCAAGCTCGATCCGCACCGCGTCGTCTCCACCCTGAGCGTGGGCGAACGCCAGCGCATCGAGATCGTGCGCGCGCTGCTCCTCAACCCCAGGCTGCTGATCATGGACGAGCCGACCTC
>CAZNHG010000462.1:0-2288 GCA_964572555.1 uncultured Devosiaceae bacterium
ACCATCGGGTAGACCGACAACGTCATGACGAGGGCGAGCCGCACGCGCGGCGAAAGCAAACGCTGCATTGCGATGTCTCCGGGATTTGAATGAAACGAAACGTAACGTTTCTATACGTAACGAAACGTCGCGTTTCAATCAAGGCTTTTCTTCGGCCGCCCGATACCCGATAATGACCGCCATGACACAAACGTCCGGGCCGCAGCACGACAGCGATGCGCAGGCGCCGCAGCGCCGCTCCATCGGCGCGCGCCGCAACCCCGCGGCCGAGAAGGCCATTCTCGATGCCGCCGAGGCGATCCTGGCGGAAAAGGGCCCTGCGGGCTTTTCCATCGAGGCGGTGGCCAGGTACGCCCGGGCGGGCAAGCCCACCATCTATCGCTGGTGGCCGAGCCGCACCGCATTGATCCTCGCCGTCTACCAGCGCAACAAGATCTTCCGCTGCCCGGTCGATACCGGCAACATCACCGACGATGTCATCGGCTTTCTCGACTATCTGTTCGCCTACTGGCGCGACGACGGCGCGGGCACCATCTTCCGCTCGGTCATCACCGAGGCCCAGTCCGACCCGGCGGCCCTCGCGGCGCTGCGGACCTACACCACCGAGCGCCATGCCGATACATCGGAAATGTTCGAACGCGCCATGGCGCGCGGCGAACTGCGCGCCGATATCGACCCCGTGCTCGCGACCGAAATGCTCGCCTCGTTCGCCTGGGGGCGCCTGCTCACCGACCGGCTTGATACCCCGCCCGAGGAACTCGACGCCATCGCCCGCCAGTTCCTTGCCGGCCTGAAGCACCCATGAAAAAGGGCGTGGCGCCCTTCGGCACCACGCCCCATTCATAGCGGGAATCCCGGGATTTACTCGGAAGCCGGCGCGGCAGGCTCGCTGGGCGTCGTCGCGCCACCGTCCTGTCCGTTGATGGCCTGGGCCATGGCCGGGTCCTTGATATCGATCTCGGTGTCGGCCTTGAGCCTCTTCATCTCGGCGTCGAAGGCATCGAACAGCAACTGCTGACGCAGCTGCTGCGCCGCCTGCTGGAACGGCGGCGGGGAGCTCTGGCGGCGCTCCTCGAGCTTGATCAGGTGCCAGCCGAACTGCGACTCCACCGGCTCGCTGACCTCGCCTTGATCGAGCGCGAACGCGGTCTCCTCGAAGGCGGGAACCATGTCGCCCTTCGAGAAGAAGCCCAGATCGCCGCCGCGCTGGGCGGAACCGTCGGTGGAGTACTCGGACGCGGCGTCGGCGAAGGCCTTGCCGTCCTCGATCTCGGTCCTGATCTCGCTGGCCTTCTCCTCGCTCTCGACGAGGATGTGGCGCGCGTGAACCTCTTCCTCGGGCTCGAAGTCGGCGACCATCTCGTCATAGGCGCTCTGCAGCTTTTCCTGCGTCACCGCCTCACCGATCTTCTCGGAGAAATAGGCGCGCCTCAGCGACCGGTCCTCGAGATAGTTCTGGCGGCGCTTGAACGCCTCGGTCTCCTGCATGCCCGCTTCCCGGGCGGCCTTGGCGAGCACCTTCATGTCAATGAGAACCGACGCCAGGAACGAGCGGCGATTGCCTGCCGGCATCCGCTGAAGCTCCTGCGACAGATCCTCGGCGGCGAAAGCAAGATCGCCTTCGGTGATCTCCTCGCCATCGACCGTCGCGATCACGGTACCGGGATCGGGGCGCTGCGCCTGGGCCTCGGTTTGCTGTTGTTGGGCGTCCTGTCCCTGCCCGGAGTCGTCCTGGGCGACGGCCGCCAGCGGCGCCGTGCTGAGGGCCGCGGCCGCAAGAGCGACACGCAAGGTCCGTGTGAAAGGGCGCATCACTGGTGCGCTGGTGTTGTTGGTCATAGAATTCCTTCTCCTCATCACCCAGCGCCCCCCGCAACGCTGTGGGCGCGCTTGGTTTGGCACGTTTGAACCGGCGTTGACAAGACACGAACCCACTCTTACATCTCCACACGCTTCGACAAGCGGCTCCGGGACGCGATCTGCCCCGGCACACGCCGGTCTTGGGCGCCGTGTCCGGGCCGGCGGGTCGCGAAAAAGGGAAATCCGATAAGATGGTTGTAAACGCGATCGCCCGGCGCATTTTCGGCACCGCGAATGACAGGCGGATCAAGAAATTCCAGCCCCTGGTCGACGCGATCAACACGCTCGAGCCCGACCTCGAAAAACTCACCGACGACGAGCTGACGGCCCGCACGGCGGAGTTCCGCACCCAGCTCGAAAACGGCGCGCAGATCGACAAGCTCCTCGTACCCGCCTTCGCGACCGTGCGCGAAGCCGCCAAGCGCACC
>CAZNHG010000463.1:0-2285 GCA_964572555.1 uncultured Devosiaceae bacterium
GTGCCGGTGTTGCCTGTCGGGCCGAGAGCGCCTAAATGCTTGAGGCGCAGGCTAGGGCATTTTCCGTTTTGATCGAATCAGAACGGAAGCTCCAGGTTCTTGAGTGGTCGCGTTCTCGAGCTGAACAAGTGGTGTCCACTTGTTCTGAAAACGCTCCAAGGGTCTTTTCGGGGGATTTTCACGACATGAACGCCATCGTCGATCCTGACGGGCCGCGGCTGTGCGACCTGCCGTCCAATCCCGCGCCCAAGGGGGCGCGGGCCGGCTATCTGCGCACCCGCGACAATGTGCGCCTGCGCTATGCCGTCTGGCGCAATGCCGGGGCCGGCAGCCGGGGCACGATCTGCCTGGTGCACGGGCGGACGGAGTTCATCGAGAAGTACTTCGAGACGATCAACGACTTCCTGGAGCGCGGATTCACGGTTGCGACGTTCGACTGGCGCGGGCAGGGCGGTTCGCAGCGGCTGATCCGCAATCCGAAATGGGGCTATGTCGACACGTTCGGTGACTATCTGCGTGATCTCGAGAGCTTTCATGCCGACATCCTGCTGCCCGAGTGCCCGCCGCCGTTCTATCTCGTGGGGCACTCGATGGGCGGGCTGGTCTCGCTCATGGCGGGAATCCGCGACCGGCTGATGTTCGACCGGATGTTCCTGTCGGCGCCGATGCTGGCGATCGCCGATACGCCGCTGTCGATGGCGGGCATGGCGAAGGCCACCGAGTTCCTGAGCTATATCGGGGCGGGACGCATTCCGCTGGGGCGCAAGGCGGACCGCTCGCCGGGCGAGGATACGTTTCCCGGCAATCCGCTGACCTCGGACATCACGCGCTACATGCGCACGGTGAATGTCTACCGCGAGCGGCCGGATCTCGAAATCTCCTCGCCCACCATCCGCTGGCTGGCCGCAGCCTTCGGTGCCATGGCGCAGGCGGGGCGCGACGACTTTCCCGCCAGGGTCAACGTGCCCGTGCTCATGCTGGCGGGGGCGCGCGACGAGGTGGTCTCGACCCCGGCCATCGAACATATGGGGCTGCGCCTGCGCACGGGGCGGCACGCGGTGATCGCCAATGCGCGGCACGAGTTGTTCATGGAGAACGACGACGTGCGCGGGCAGGTGTTCGCGGCGTTCGACGCGTTCATTACCGAGCAGTCGGAGTAGGCCCGAACGCGATCACTCAGGCCCTACACCGGGACGTAGCGGCTCATCACCTCAAGGGCATTGTCGCGCAGCTGCGGGGTGGCGGCGGCGATGATGTCGCCGCCGTGTTCGGCGCGCTCGCCCGTCCAGGTGGTGACGACACCGCCGGCGCTCTCGATCAGGGGCACGAGGGCGGCGATATCGTAGCTGTTCATGCCCGGCTCGATGACGAGGTCGATGTGGCCGGCGGCGAGCAGGGCGTAGGCGTAGCAATCGCAGCCGTAGCGGGTGAGCCGGGCCAGCGCTTCCACCGCGTCGAACGCCTCGTGCTGGCCGGGGCCGGTGAACAGGGCCGGCGTGGTGGTGAACAGCGTCGCCTCGGACAGCGCGGTTGTCGCGCGGGTTCCGAGCGGCTTGCCGGCGCCGTCGTGCACGGTTTCGCCCTTGCCGCCGACGGCGATGAAGGTTTCCCCGATATAGGGCTGGCTCATCAGGCCGGCGAAAGCGCGATCCCGGTGGGTGACGCCGATCAGGGTTCCCCACACAGGCACGCCGGAGACGAAGGCGCGGGTGCCGTCGACGGGGTCGATGATCCACGAGAAATCGCTGTCGCTCGCCTTGTCCGCCCATTCCTCGCCGATGATGGCGTGGTCGGGGAAGTGTTTCGCGATGATCTCGCGGATGGCCCGTTCGGCGTTGCGGTCGGCGGCCGTGACGGGGTCGAAGCCGGTTTCGTGCTTGTTGTCGACGTCCATGTCGGTGCGGAACAGGGGCAGCGTTTCACGTGCGGCGGCCTCGGCGGCCTCCAGAAGCGTGGCGCGGACCTCTTCGAGCGGCAAATCGCCGGTCATGGCAAATAGAACCTCGATATCGGGTGTTGGACTTTGAAGTTGCTGGCGTTTTTATCCGGGAGACGACTTGTCCGCTTCTTCTCGAGTGCGCGAAAAGTGAGTGATTTTTGCAACAATATGACAGGATTGCTTGAGCGCTAACGTCGCGACTCTTGCGGTTATGCACAAATCAGTTCACTCCGGAAATTGCATGATGGTTAGGGGCCCTTGGTTTGGTGGAGACGTGCGTGGCCCTCTGACCGTTTCCTCCCTTGACTCGGGCCACTGACAGGTGGCCCGTTTTTTTCCGGCAAAG
>CAZNHG010000464.1:0-2283 GCA_964572555.1 uncultured Devosiaceae bacterium
GCGTTGCGGTGGTCAGCGGGCTGCCGGATGTCGAGGATCACCGGCTGGTGGTTTCGTGCCTCAGGGAGATTGCGGGGTAGGGCCTCGTTCGCCGGTTGAGGGGACGGACAAGCCTGTGCACCATCCCGGCCTTGAGCCGGGACCTCGCAGTTGCTCTGCTGTGCCGAGCCGGGCCCCGGCTCGGTGGCCGGGGCAGTGCGGGGGCGTGGAAGCGCAGCATCGCCGCTTACGCGGCGCCCCCTCATCCGGACCTTTCGGTCCGACTTCTCCCCGTCGGGGAGAAGAAGGGTGCCATTGCGCTGGCAACATGCCATTCCTCTCCCCGACGGGGAGAGGTCGGCGCGTAGCGCCGGGTGAGGGGGCTTGGCGGCACGGTAAAGCTACTCGGACTTTCATGTGCGACAGGACCGCTCGACCCAAGGGCGACGGGAAGGAACTGGTGCGAAAGAGCTCAGTCCGTCTTCACGTATTTGCGCCAGTTGTGTTCCTCGACGAAGCCGAGGACCTCGCGAATCTTCCTGTTGGAGATCGGGCCCTCGTATTCCTCCATCTCGCGCGCGATGGGGGTGTTGGGGGCGTAGCGCTTGAGGAAGGGCTCGGTGGGTTCGAGGGCGGTGATGGTGTCGTTGACCGCGTTGAACACCTGGAACCCGAGGCCGCTCTTTTCGATGCACAGATGGCAGATCTGGCCCAGGTCGCGGGCGTCGATATAGCTCCAGGCGTTGCGCTTGCGCGTCATCGGGTCTTTGAAGAAGGCCGGGAACCTGTCGTATTCGTGCGGCTCGATGACGTTGCCGATCCTCAGGGCGTAGATGTCGGCGCCGGTGCGCATGGAGAAGGCGCGGGCGGTCTTTTCGCCGACGACCTTGGACAGGCCGTAGCTGTCCATGGGGTCGACGTCGTAGTCCTCCTCGAGCGGGAACTGCTTGTAGTCCTTGTCGCCCTCGGCGAAGCACACGCCATAGGTCGTCTCGGACGAGGCGATGACCACCTTTTTTATGCCCAGCTTGGTTGCCGCCTCGATGACGTTGTAGGTCGAGGCGACGTTCTCGGTGAAGGTGGTGTTGTCCGGCTTGATGCCGATGCGCGGAATGGCGGCGAGGTGGATAACCGCGTCGACAGGCGCGGGGCCCTTGCCGGTGGCCAGTTCGCCCAGATCGAAGTGCATGGAAAAGGCGTTGAAGGTCTGCCCGTTGTCGGTGAGATCGACCTGCAGCGTGTTGACGCCCGGATGGTCCAGCGGGACGAGGTCTAGGTTGAAGACTTCGTGGCCCTTGTCGACGAGATAGGGGACGACGTGACGGCCGGCCTTGCCGCTGCCGCCGGTGACGATGATGCGCTTACCCAATGGTGCCTCCCTGGTGTGGTGGTGAGTGCGCGGTCGCGATTGCAACCGGCGGAAATGGTCTTGTTCGGCGAGGGTGGTCGCCATGTTATCGTTATCGCATGCCCCAGGGGCAAATCTAAATCAAGCCCGGCGGCCTACCGGCGCCGGTTATGGCAACTCGTAAGCGTGGTTGAAAGGCCTAAGCGCTTCGTAAAGTTCCCGGTACTTGCCGAACTTGTGGTCGTAGTAGGTGCGCAGATTCGCGGCCGGCTCAAACGTGTCGGCGACGGTGACCAGCCGGTCGACGGCCTCATCGAGCGCGGTCATCGTGCCGCTGCCCAGGCCGGCGAGGATCGCGGCGCCGACCGGGCCGACATCGGGGACGGCGACGCGGTCGAGCGGGATGCCGAGGGCGTCGGCGCGGATTTGGCACCAGATGTCGGAACGCGCACCGCCGCCGCCGATGTTGATGGTTCCGGGCGTGCGGGTCGCGGACCGGAACAGCGCCCCGAAGGCCAGGCGGGCGGAGAAGGCAACGCCTTCCATGACGGCACGGGCCATCTCGTTCCGGCCGGTCGCGGCGGTGAGGCGGGCGAAGACGCCACGGGATTCGGTGTCCCACAAGGGTGCGCGCTCGCCCTGCAGATGCGGAAGGAACAGCGGGATATCGCCGCCGGGGGCGGTCGCTGCGACGAGGTCCGAGATCTGCTCGGGCGTGGCGCCGACGGTTTCGGCAAACCAGGCGAGCGAGGCGCCGCCGGACTGGGTCGGGGCCATGTGGGCGGTGATGCCCTTGTAGGGCGGGAAGAGAATGACGCCGGCCGTGGGGTGCGCCGTCGCGGAGACGATGCCGGGGACCTCGCTCGTGCCGCTGAGATACATCGCCTGGCCATCGCGCAGCACGCCCGCGCCGAACATGGAGGCCCAGGCGTCCATGGTGCCGACGACGACAGGGG
>CAZNHG010000465.1:0-2279 GCA_964572555.1 uncultured Devosiaceae bacterium
GAGGAGGCCAAGGGCCTCGAGACGACGCTGGAGATCGTGGAGGGGATGCAGTTCGATCGCGGCTACCTGTCCCCGTACTTCGTCACCGACTCCGAGAAGATGGAGGCGGAGCTCGACGAGCCGCTGATCCTCATCCACGACAAGAAGATCTCGGCGATGAAGGACCTGCTTCCGGTCCTGGAGAAGGTGGCGCAGATGGGCCGCCCGCTCCTGATCATCGCCGAGGACGTGGAGGGCGAGGCCCTGGCCACGCTGGTGGTCAACAAGCTCCGGGGCACGCTGAAGGTCTGCGCGGTCAAGGCGCCGGGCTTCGGCGATCGCCGCAAGGCGATGCTGCATGACATCGCCACGCTGACCGGCGGACAGGTGATCAGCGAGGAGCTGGGCTTCAAGCTCGAGAACGCCGTCGTCAGCGATCTCGGCGAGGCCAAGCGCGTCGTCATCGACAAGGACGCCACGACGCTCGTGGACGGTGCCGGCGACCAGGAGGACATCCAGGGCCGCATCAAGGAGATCAAGGCGGCCATCGACAAGTCCACCTCCGACTACGACCGCGAGAAGCTCCAGGAGCGCCTGGCCAAGCTCGCCGGCGGCGTGGCCGTCATCCGCGTCGGCGGGGCCACCGAGATCGAGGTGAAGGAGAAGAAGGACCGCGTCGACGACGCCCTGCACGCCACGCGTGCCGCGGTCGAGGAAGGCATCCTGCCCGGTGGCGGTGTCGCCCTTCTGCGCGCCATCAAGGCCCTCGAGAAGGTCACGCCGGTCAATGCCGACCAGAAGGCCGGCGTCGAGATCGTACGCCGCGCCATCAAGATCCCCGTCCGCCAGATCGTCAACAACGCTGGCGAGGACGGCTCGGTCATCGTCGGCAAGCTGCTGGACAAGGACGAGTACAACTGGGGCTACAACGCCGCGACCGGCACCTATGAAGACCTCGTGAAGTCCGGCGTCATCGACCCTGCCAAGGTCGTGCGCACCGCCATTCAGGACGCGGCCTCCGTCGCCTCGCTCCTGATCACCACCGAGGCCCTCATCGCCGAGAAGCCGAAGAAGGAAGGTGCCGCCCCGGCCATGCCCGGCGGCGGGATGGACTTCTGATCCGGCACACGAAAAAGCGGCCGGGTTATACCGGCCGCCATTTCCGGACGGCCTCATCCGTTGGATGAGGCCGTTTCATTTCGAATCCGATTTCAATGGGTTGTGCTGCCCTCTTCATCCTCGTCCGACATCATCGCGACCTGCTTTTCCAGCTCCTCGGCCATCGACTCCGCGGTCGCCTGCGCCTCCTCGAGCGTATCGCAGGTCACCACCTCGGGGTTCTCCAGCCCCGGCGCGAAAGCGGCCACGATGTGCGGCAGGTCATCGTCCGGCGTCGGGTAGACGGCGATCTTGATCTTGGCCATGTGACGTCTCTCCTGTCCTTGTTTTCCGCATAGCAAATCACGGATACCCTACGGGGAAAAGAGGATGCCACCAAGGCCGGCCCGGCCCGCCGGACTGTCCCATCGCATAGGCACCTCCGTCCCCCCGCCTTCACCACAACCGGGGACGCCGCAATCATGCGGTTCTCCCCGCCACCGTTTCCCGCTAACGTGCCGGCACGCAACAAAAGATGGCGCCGCGCCCAAGCAGCGCCAGGAACAGGGAGACACACGCAATGGCAACATACGCCCTCAACGACATCGCTCCGGAACTGCCGGACGGCTTCTGCTGGATCGCCCCGGACGCCATCGTGCTGGGCGACGTCGAACTGGCCGAGGACGTCGGCATCTGGTTCGGCGCGGTCCTCAGGGGCGATACCGAGCCCATCCGCATCGGTGCGCGCACCAACATCCAGGACAATTCGGTCCTGCACACCGACCGCGACTACCCGCTCACCATCGGCGCGGGCTGCACCATCGGCCACAAGGCGGTCGTGCACGGCTGCACCATCGGCAGCAACACGCTCGTGGGCATGTCTGCGACCATTCTCAACGGCGCGAAAATCGGCAGGAACTGCCTGATCGGCGCCGGCGCGCTCGTCACCGAGAACAAGGAAATCCCCGACAATTCCCTCGTCATCGGCGCCCCCGCCAAGGTCGCCCGCGAACTCGACGCCGACGCCATCGCCGCCCTCACCCAATCCGCCGACAGCTACGTGAAAAACGCCCATCGCTTTGCCAGCGAACTCCGGCCGCTGGAGGGTTAGGCCGGCCATTCCTTGAGTTGGCGCTAAAGCGCCAGTCAAGGAATCCCTGTCCCACCTCCTCCGGAACACGAACTGAAAAAGCCCGGCACGC
>CAZNHG010000466.1:0-2235 GCA_964572555.1 uncultured Devosiaceae bacterium
GCCAACATGATCCGCAATGCCGACAAGGCGGGCACGCCGTTCGCGGGCAGCGTGACGGTCAAGGCGTTCGAATCGATCACCGAGGTGTCGTTCTACACCCCCGACCATCCCCGGCTTCTCTCGATCATCGCGGGCGCCTGCACGCTGTGCGAGGCCTCGATCATCGGGGCGCAGATCTTCTCGATGCGCGACGGACAGGCGCTGGACACGTTCAGGCTGCGCCGCGCCTTCACCGCGGACGAGGACGAGAAGGTGCGCGCCCACCGCATCATCGAGACGGTGCGCGACCTGTTGCAGGGCAAGCGGTATCTCCAGCGCGACCTGCCCGGCGATTCGCGCCTCAACCGGCGCGTGCGGCCCTTCTCGGTGCCCGCGGAGGTCCAGGTCTCCAACGCCATCTCGCGCAAGTTCACCGTCATTGAGGTCACCGGCCTCGACCGCACGGGACTTTTGCACGATCTCACGCGCGCGCTGGCGGACCTCAGCCTGACCATCGGCTCGGCGCATATCGGGACCTATGGCGAAAAGGCGGTGGACGTGTTCTATGTCACCGACCTGACGGGCGCCCAGATCGAGAACCGGGCGCGCCAGAAACGCATCCACGACAGGCTGATGAAGGTGCTCGAACCGAAAAAGCCGCGCGAGCAGTTGAAACAGGCGAGCTGACGATGGCGATACCCTTCGACGGGGCGGACCCGAGGTGAGCCTTTACCGCAATTTCCTCAATGTCGGCGCGATGACGCTTCTCAGCCGCGTGCTGGGGTTCGTGCGCGACATGGCGCTGGCGAGCGTTCTGGGCACCGGGTTTGCCGCCGACGCCTTCGTCGCCGCCTTCCGGTTCCCGAACCTTTTCCGGCGCCTGTTCGCGGAAGGGGCGTTCAATGCCGCCTTCGTACCCATGTTCTCCGGCGCGCTGGAGAAACAGGGCGAGACGGAGGCCAGGGCGCTGGCCGGCCGCATTCTTTCCTGGCTGGCGGCGGGGCTGATCGTTTTCACGGTTCTCGCCGAAATCTTCATGCCCATCGTTCTCATTCCCTTCGTGCCGGGGTTCCTGAGCGATCCGGAAAAGTTCGATCTCGCGGTGTTCCTTACCCGGATCTGCTTTCCCTATCTCGCCTGCATGTCGCTGATGGCGGCCTATGGCGGGATCCTGAACGGGCTCGGGCGCTTCATCGCCGCCGCCTTCGCGCCGGTGCTTCTCAACGTGGTGCTGATCGTCGTCCTGGCGGCGCTGATCCTTTTCATCCCCGCCGATGCCGAGAACGCCGCGACCTGGGTTGCGGCGGGCACGCTCGCCGGGGGGGTCGCCCAGTTCGGTCTCGTCGCATGGGCGGTGCGGCGCACCGGTTTCCTGCCGCAGCTGAGCTGGCCGCGCTTCAGCGCGGAAGTGCGCCGGTTCTGGCTTCTCGCCCTGCCCGCCATCGCGACGGGGGGCATTACCCAGATCAATATCTTCATCGGCACGATCATCGCCTCGCAGGCGGCGAGCGCCATGTCGTATCTCTACTATGCCGACCGGCTCTACCAGCTTCCACTGGGCATTATCGGCATTGCCATCGGCGTGGTGCTGCTGCCCGAGCTTTCCCGGCATCTCAAGGCCGGGCGCGATGATGATGCGCATCGGGCGATGGACCGCTCGCTGATGTTCGCCATGATCCTGTCGCTCCCCGCCGCCGCCGGGCTCATCGCGCTGGCCGAGCCGATCATCGGGCTGCTGTTCGAGCGCGGCGCCTTCACCGCCATCGCGACGCACCAGACCGCGCTGGCGCTCGTCGCCTTTTCCGCCGGCCTGCCGGCCTTCGTCATGGTCAAGGTCTTCCAGCCGGGATTCTTCGCGCGCGAGAACACCATTGTCCCGACGATTTATGCCGGCATCTCGGTCGTGGTGAACGTCGTTCTGTCGCTGGCGCTCTTCCCTGCGCTCGAGCATACCGGCATCGCCATCGCCACCAGCGTCGCGGCCTGGGTCAATGCGGCGCTGCTCGCAGGCACGCTGGCCCGGCGCGGCCAGTTCTCGCTCGGCCCCGCGCAGTGGCGCCGGCATACGCTGATTCTCGCCGCCAGCCTTGCCATGGGGCTGGCGCTATGGGCCGCCGCCCGGCCGCTGGCGCCCTGGTTCGCCGGCGAGCATGGCCTCGTCTTGCAGGCGATCGGCGTTCTCGGCGCCATCGGTGCCGGGGCCATCGGCTATTTCGGCGTGCTGCATGTGACCGGCGTCCAGCGCCTCGGCGATCT
>CAZNHG010000467.1:0-2227 GCA_964572555.1 uncultured Devosiaceae bacterium
GAACTCGAGGATCTCCTCGATGCGCTCGATGTCCTGCGGTGTCACCCGCGGATGCAGCAACGAGGCGAAGACCTTGCGGCGGCCCTGGAGCGAAACCATGACGTTGTCGAAGACTGACAACGTTTCGTACATGTTCGGGACCTGGAACTTCCGGCCGATGCCCAGGTTGCATCGTCGGTCCGGGCTCAGTCGGGATATGTCGCGGCCGTCGAAGTAGATCTTCCCGGAGTTCGCCTTGTAGCGCCCCGTGACCATGTCGATCAGCGTCGTCTTGCCCGCGCCGTTCGGGCCGAGCAGGACGCGCAACTCGTTCTCCTCCAAATCGAAGTCCAGGTCGTCGAGAATCGTGAAATCGGCGACCTTGGAGGTCAGATTTCTGATTTCCAATATATTCGTCATCTCAAGCTGCCTCTAGCGCATTCCATACGAAAACCCACCCCCATGCCGCCAGCCCATGGCCATTACTTCGAGTATTTCTTCGCCAAATCGCGGCGGCCCATGCCCAGCAGCGCGCCGCGGACCACCTGCTGGACCCACCCGCCGCCTGGCGTCGAGCTCGCCTGCATCGAGGTCGTCTCCGGCCGCCAGTCCGCCTGCCTCTTTCCGGCCTCGTAGTCTGCGTCCTCGACCATCTGTCTGATGGTGCCCTTGCGCCGCTCCGTGACCCATCTCTGGATGGTCCCCACGATGCCGTCGCGCATGACCAGGACCACGAAGATGAACAGGCCGCCCATCAGCAGCTGCCACGCCCAGGCCAACCGCTCGCTCAGGAAGAACTCCGCGCCCTTGACGAGGAACGTGCCCACGAACGGACCGAGGATCGTCGCCCGGCCTCCGACGGCGCTCCAGATGACCGCCTCGATCGAGAGGATCGGACCGGTATCGAGGTGCGATATGATGCCCTGCCAGGCGGCGTACATGGCGCCGCTGACAGCCGCCATCAGCGCCGCGACGCAGAACACGAAGATGCGGAAGTTGGCGACGTTGTAGCCCATGAATTCCGCCCGCACCTCGTTGTCGCGCACCGATTTCAGGATCGTCCCCACGCGCGAATGGGTCAGCAGACGCCCGCCAATGAAGCAGAGGACAGTAATGCCAAGGATGAACCACAGAAAATAAATGTTGTTGTAGTTGCCGTAATCGGTGATTCCGTTAAACCCTCCCGTATATGCTTGGTATTCCACGATGAATTCCTGCAGGATCAGGGCTTCCGCCAGGGTAATGACTGCACAGTAGACGCCGTAGATGTGCCGCTTGAAGGTGATCACGCCGAACAGGAAGCTCAGCAGAACGGGAAAGAACAGGGCGCAGAAGATCGCGACGTACAGGTTCTCCAACGGCTGCATGAAGGCCGGGATCTCCGTGAGGCCGTTCCATTCCATGAAGTCGGGGATCGTGCCCCCATAGCGGGTCGGATGCGTTTTCGCGTACTGGAACTTTAGCGACAGCGCGACGAAGTACGCGGCCCCGCCGAAATAGATCGCCTGCCCGAGGCTCAGGATGCCGGCGAAGCCCCAGATCAGGGTGATGCTCAGCGCGAAGATCGAAAAACACAGAAACAATCCGAGCAGGGACATGACATACTCGGCCCCGTACAACGGATATGTCGCGATCGCGGCCGTCACGGCGACGCCCGCGACGATCGACCACAAGGGGAATACCTTTGATTCAAATGCCCTAGCGCGTCGTCCGGCCATGATCTCACTCGTCTCCTTGTTCTGCTCGATCGACTTCGTCCGCCATGCGTCGCCCCAAGCGGTTCAGATACTCCCGCGCTGCTGGTATCCGAACAGGCCCTTCGGCCAGACCCGAATCACGATGACGATGAGGATGAAGACGAGGAGTTTCCCGATGACGCTGTTGTAAATGAACGACAGGACGGTCTCGCCTTCACCGATGATTCCCGAGCCCACGACGACGCCCATCAGCTTGCCGACACCGCCCAGCACCAGGACCATGAAGGAATCGACGGCGTACGGGAAACCCATGGTCGGAGACACGGACTTGATCGGCGCGAGAGCCGCTCCCGCCACCCCGGCGAGGCCCGAGCCGAACGTGAAGATGATCATGTCGACCCTGGCGGTATTGATGCCGATGCACTCGGCCATGGACCGGTTGCGGCGGACCGCGCGGACCTTGAGACCGAAGTCGGTCTTGAAAATGAGGAGGTAGTTCGCGATCAACATGGCGATCGTCCAACAGCCGCGAGTACACATCCGAGTCCACA
>CAZNHG010000468.1:0-365 GCA_964572555.1 uncultured Devosiaceae bacterium
CAGGGACGACTGGCGACCAGGGGCGTGTCGTTGTAGCCGCTGGCCAGCGCCTGCATGTTGCCGAAGCCGTAGACGGCGATCTCGCAGATGGCGCCTTCGGTGCCTCCGGCAAAGACGGCGGTGGCATCGCCGCGCTTGATAATGTTGGCCGCCTCGCCCAGCGCGTGGGTGCTGGCGGCACAGGCCGTGACGACGGCCATGGAGGGACCGCGCAGGCCGAGGTCGATAGCCACCTGGCCCGGCGCGATGTTAGCGATGATACGAGGGATGAGCATCGGGCTGGTGCGCTTGCCCCCTTTTTCGAGGGCCTGCTTGCACTGAGCCTCGGTGAAGCCAATGCCCCCGATGCCGACTCCCATTATGCA
>CAZNHG010000468.1:375-1517 GCA_964572555.1 uncultured Devosiaceae bacterium
CCGCCTCGCGGGCGGCCATGAGGCTGAACTTCACGAAGTCGTCGAGTTTGCGATTCTCCTTACGGTCGAAGTGCTGCTCGAAATCGACCTTGCACTCGCACGCGATCGTGCACGGTGCATCGTCGTCGATCTCGAACTTGGTGATGCGCCCGGCGCCCGATTGCCCGGAGACCAGGCCCTGCCAATACTCTTCAACCGTATTACCGATGGGAGTGACGGCTCCCATGCCGGTAATGACTACTCGCTTACCCTCGGCCATGGATGAATACCTTTATTTCAGTGAATGCTGACAAGATTGCTCAAGGGAACAGAGACGCCGCCGAAGCGGCTGAATCATTCTTCGCTGCTGTTGGCGCTGATGTAGCTGACGGCATCGCCAACGGTGGTGATCTTTTCGGCTTCCTCATCGGAGATTTCGATGCCGAATTCTTCCTCAAAGCGCATGATCAGTTCGACGTTGTCGAGCGAATCCGCACCCAGATCGTCGCTGAACTTGGCTTCGGGCTTAACCTGGTCTTCGTTAACCCCCAACTCTTCCACAATGATCTTCTTTACTCGTTCTTCAACTGACGCCATGGCTTCCATCTCCTCTTTGGCTTCGGTCAGGGGCCGCATCGCACCGGCGGAACGACACTTGCCCGTCTTCTTTTGTAATCCGCGGCATGCCGGATGGCAAGCCGCCTCTGGCGAGACCTGTCAGACCGGATAGTCGTGCCGCACGTTTGTTCGCACGGCATCAAACTGCTCAGTCTATACTGACCACGGCCAATTTAAGCAAGCATAAACAGGGCAATCAAGCCCTGATCATTAAATTATTTCGATATCAACGAATTTGGGGGAGCGACCGCGAGCGGGGGGCTGCGATTTTTGACCGGACTCCGCCGGAAAATTGCGGGCAGAGGCTCATCGATCGGGGGCAGCCCAGTCGCCCGGGGGGCGAACGCCCTCGGCGTCGTCGCGGATGAAGATGCCATGGAACTGCATGCTGAGCGGGTGGCGAACGACGTTGGGGGCATAGTCCACCCAGAAAATCGGATGCTCGATCGAGCGGAAGAGGCCGGGGTAGCTTTCGCGCGACTCGGAGGCGAGGAAAAGCGCCGGACTGCTGACCAGGTCGCCCGAGATGCCGGCGACGATGACGT
>CAZNHG010000468.1:1527-2204 GCA_964572555.1 uncultured Devosiaceae bacterium
ACGTCGGGACGCAGGGTTTCGAAGACGTAATCGGGATCGTACTTGTTGTGGGCGGTTCTCAGGTCATCGGCCGGGGCCTTGAGCCGGGCAATGTGCGGATCGCTCTTGCCCAACATGTCGATGGCGGGGCGTTGAGAGAAATAGGGGGCGGCGCCGGCCCAGATGTGGGCGATGCGGGTGCCGGGCGAGGTGTTGTGATTGAGCATCAGTCCGATGCGGGCGTTCTCGATTTCCATGGCGGCGCGCTCCCGGCCGAGGTTTTCCAACTCGTGGGGGAGCAGAAGGGTGTTGACCGCGGCGAGGGCCAGCAGGGCGGTCCAGACCGTGAAGCGCAATGAGAGGCCGCAGCGGCGGCCGACTCCGCCTTGGAGGATACGGTGCAGCGCGGCGGCCGCGTAAATCACCAGCAGCGGCATGAGGGGGGCATAGAAGCGGTACTCAGCGAGTTCGTCGCCCCCGGCATAGGCGCCATAGGCGAGGATCAGGGGGAGAACGAGGCCGAGCAGGCACAATCGCAGGCGCCGCAGCAGCCAGGGCCCCAGCAACGCCAGCACGACCAGGCCACCGGCCCAGAAAAGGAAGTAGTGGAGATAGTAACTGCCCATGACCCCGCGACTGGGCACATCGACCATGCGCAGGAAATAGGTGTTTGGCGTGGGGGAGCCGAAGTACCACCA
>CAZNHG010000469.1:0-1902 GCA_964572555.1 uncultured Devosiaceae bacterium
CCGGTCGATGGTCGAGTCGACGACGGCGGCGTACCCCGACCAGTTCGCGATCTCATTCGGCGGCGCGTACGAAGAGCAGCAGAAGGCACGGGTCGACTTCATGATCGCGATCATCATGGCTCTGGCTCTCGTCTACATGCTGATGGCAGCTCAGTTCGATCTGGCCTGGCTCCAGGGGCAGCGCGCGCCAGAAGTCGCTCAGACGCACCAGTAATGGCAAACGACCTGCCAGGCTGTCGGGTAGGGTTTCTCGATAACTTTCTTCGCACTCTTCCTCCAGCGGCATGGCCGGTACGCCGCCGGCGGCCACGATGTACATCAGCCACTGGCAGAAAATGGTTTTGCCCTGTCCGGCATGGCCGGGCAGGTAAAGCGAGGTTTCGCCCAGCCACTCCAATACTAGACGGTAGGCAGGCTGATCCTTGAACTCTAAACTGTTTTCACCATGAGTCGGCTGCCGGGCCGGCCGGGCACTGGTCAGGGCCGGTACGTAGATCAGCGGCAGGCGGGTTTCCAGCGTTTCACTGGACTCCAGTGCGCTCATGTCGATATGTCGGTAGGTGTCCTGCAGGTACTGCAGATAGGCGGGCGGGGCGGTGTCGAGATCGCGGTTCCGTTCAGCCGGGACTGAGGAAGGGAATGGAGGTTGGTATTTTTGGGCGAACAGTCGCAGTTGCTCCTGCAGATCGTTCTTGTGAACTCCGCCAGGTCGGTAAAAGGATGTGTGTAGTTCTTGTATTCGCCATTCGGGCCGCGTAGAGATTTAAAGAATTGCCTTAACCCGCGTTCCTGTTCACCAACGGTATCCAGCTCGTCTTCATCCAGCGTCAGCCGGTTGTATGGCGGTGGGGACGTCTTGCGATAGGTCAGCACCAGCGGCTTGCCGGACTCCAACGCATCATAGAATTCCCAGGTAGTTCCGGTAGGCCGGTCGCCGGCACCGTTGGCTGGTAGCCCCTTCATGTCCAGCACCGTACCGATCCGTGTCCAGAAGATGAAAACCGCTACCTCGCAGTCCCGTGGTCGGGGAATGCCCAGCTTGATGGCTTGTTGCGGGGTATGTCGGGTATCACGCAGGTGAGGATGCAATTCCCAGCGAACTGCATCGAAATGGACCTGATCAAGCTGGGGATTCAGTCGGTCAATGACTTCCGAAACGGCCTCGCGCTCGGCAACGACATCGCCGGGGGAGCCGACAAAGACCTTCAAAATGCGTCTGGTTTCGTCATCCGACATGATACTGATCGATTAATCGCTCGCCCTTCGCATCAAGAGTATGCGCCAAGGGCCGCGAACTCCGAGTTTACGTTTGCTGAAAGGGATACACCGCTCCTAATCCCAGCATAGTGGTTAATGCATCCAGCGCCATGCGACATTCGGTGAGTAGCCCGGGATCGGCCAGATCGTCGACGGTAAGACGGTCCCGGTAATGCCTTTCGATCCAATCGGTTAATCGCCCATAAAGCTCATCATCCAGAAACACGGCGGGATTGGTCCGGGCATGCTCCTCCTCGGTCAAGACCACCCTGAGTCTCAGGCAGGCCGGACCGCCGCCGTTTTTCATGCTCTCCCGTAGTTCCACGGTATGAACCTGGGTGATGGGGTTGTCTTTAGCGATCAGCTCCTCAAGATATCGCTTGACCCGGGTGTTCTCCTGGCATTCCGTGGGAACGATGAGGGCCATGATAGTATCGGGCAGGGTGAGTAACTGGCTGTTGAACAAATAAGTGCTGACCGCCTCATCCACGGTGACCTGCTCATCGGTGACCTCGATCAAACAGAGTCCATCATCAAACTGGGTCTGTAATGAGCCAATGACCTCGTCTGTCTTCAGAAAGGCTTGGGCATGGTAGAACAACACCGGACCATTGCCTACGGCGATGACATCATTGTGAAAAACCC
>CAZNHG010000469.1:1912-2195 GCA_964572555.1 uncultured Devosiaceae bacterium
CTGCTGAGCGAGTATCACCTGGCGCGGTTCGAGTTGATGCTGCCTGCTGATGGCGGCGGAGGCCTCGAAGGTCTGGCGGGCGGGAAATCTGGCTGGTTTCGGCCGATCATCGGTGAAGGCGTAACGTCCGTAGACAAATAGTTCGATCCCCGCTTCTCCATAGTCTCGACATAATCGAGTGTGATTGGCCGCCCCCTCGTCACTGAAGTGTTCACCGGCAGGCAGGGGAGGGTGGTGAGCGAAAAAATTCTCGTCGGCGAAGATGGTCTTGAGGAGGCGCGCG
>CAZNHG010000470.1:0-2192 GCA_964572555.1 uncultured Devosiaceae bacterium
TCCTCGCGGTGGCGGACGAAGCCAGCGAAGATCTTGCCGGCGCGGTCTGCAACCCGCCATTCCGGCCAAGATCAACCTGATCCCGTTCAACCCTTGGCCGGGGAGCCCGTTCGACTGCTCGGACTGGGAACGCATCGAGCAGTTCGCCGATATCGTCAACCGGGCGGGCTACGCCTCGCCGGTGCGCACGCCGCGCGGGCGCGACATCTTCGCCGCCTGCGGGCAGCTCAAGTCGGAAACCGAGCGGCTGAGCAAGAAAGAGCGCGAGGCGCTGGCGGCGGGTTAGTCGCCGCCGTCATTCGCGCCGGCCGTGCGCACCCGGCTCATCAGGGCCAGCGGTTTTTCCGTGCAATCGTTGAAGAAGGCCATCCACTCCTCGGTGCCGTCGGGGTGGCGGTGGATCATGTGCGGGGCGGCGATGAAGGTGACGCCGCGTTGCGTCAACCTGTCGTGGGCGGCGCGGATGTCGGGCACGTCGAAATAGATGATGTAGCCGTCCGCTGCCGGCGGGTCGGCCCGTTGCAGCATCAGGCGGGTGCCGGCGCAGTCGAAAAAGCTCATGTCGCCGGCGCGGAACAGGTGGGGCAGGCCGAGCGTGTCGCGGTACCAGGCCTCGGCCGCGTCGAGGTCGGGCACGCGGCGCGAGAGCTGGCCGATGGGGCCAAGGCCGTCGGCGGGCGATTCGGTCCGGTCGTTCATGGTTGTTTTTCCCTTCGAGAGTGCGCTGTCCTTCGGCGCCCCGGTCCAGTGCCGCAGCGCCTGAGGGCATGCACAAGACTAGCGCATGGCGCGGGGAATTTCCCTCCCCCGCGCGGTCAGCGGCGCCCCTCGACGGCCAACAGGGCCACGGCGAAGGCGGCGAAGACGGCGGCGAAACTCCAGTTGAGGGTGCGCCGGGCCGCAAGCGAGCGGGTCAGCAACCGGGCGATGCGTTCGGCCAGCATGACGATCACCAGCACGATGGGCACGGCGACGACGAGGAACTCCACGCCGAGGAACAGCAGCTTGCCCGCGGCATGCGGGTCGGTGCTGGCAACGAACTGGGGCAGGAAGGTCACGAAGAACAGGACGATCTTCGGGTTGGTGAGGTTGATGCCGATGCCGGTGAGATAGCTTTCGCTCAGGCGCGGCGTGCGCCTGTCTCCTGTGGCGAGGCGCAGGCCGCCCTCGGCGCGCACGGCCTGGATGGCCAGCCACAGCAGGTAGAGCGCGCCGGCGATCTTGAGCGCGAGGAAGGCGGTCGGCGCGGCGATGAGCAGAAGGGATATGCCGAAGGCGGCGAGGAAGGAGTGCACCATCAGCCCCGAGACCGCGCCGAAGACGGCGGCGACGCCGTGGCCGCGGCCGTGATTGACCGTGCGCGAGATGAACAGCGCCATGTCCGGGCCGGGCGTGATCGCGAGAACCGCGGCGGCGACGGCGAAGGCGGCCATGACGGAAATGTCGGGGACGAAGGTGGGCATGGATCGGGTCCGGCGTGTCCTGGCAAATAGTTCGGTGCGGACAATTGCATGCCGATGATCGCTTGAATAGTGTGCGCCAGACTTTTGGAAAGGCGCTCGTGGGGCGCGCATCAAGAAGACGAAACCGTAATGAGCAAAGACATCAAGAAGGTCGTGCTCGCCTATTCGGGCGGGCTCGATACCTCGATCATCCTGAAATGGCTGAAAAACGAATATGACTGCGAGGTCGTGACCTTCACCGCCGATCTCGGCCAGGGTGAGGAATTGGAGCCGGCCCGCAAGAAGGCCGAAATGCTGGGGATCAAGGAGATTTATATCGACGATCTGCGCGAGGAATTCGTGCGGGACTTTGTCTTTCCCATGTTCCGGGCCAATGCGGTCTATGAAGGGGTCTATCTGCTTGGTACGTCCATTGCGCGGCCGCTGATCACCAAGCGGCTGGTTGAAATTGCGCATGAAACCGGTGCGGATGCGGTGTCGCACGGGTCAACGGGCAAGGGCAACGATCAGGTCCGCTACGAGCTTTCCGTTGCTGCTCTCGATCCAACGCTCAAGGTTATCGCCCCGTGGCGGGAATGGGATTTGCAGAGCCGGACCAGCCTCATTGCCTACGCCGAAGCCAACCAGATTCCCGTGCCCAAGGACAAGCGCGGGGAGGCGCCGTTCTCGGTGGACGCGAACCTGCTGCACACGTCCTCGGAGGGCAAGGTGCTCGAGGACCCGGCGGAG
>CAZNHG010000471.1:0-2179 GCA_964572555.1 uncultured Devosiaceae bacterium
CATGCTCTCCGGCACCGCGCTGCTCGGCGTGGCGCTCGTCATCGCCGTCATGCTGGTCGCCGCGTACCTCGGCAATCTCGTCATCCGGCAGCAGACGAAGTAGCAGGGGCAGTTCGGGGCCCGGAGCGTTCTCAGAACAAGTGGATACCACTTGTTCGGTTCGAGAACGCGACCACTCAAGAACTTGGAGCTTCCGTTCTGATTGAATCAGAACGGAAGCTCTAGAGATGCCGCACCTCGGCTGGCTGGTTCCACCAGTTGTCGTGCAGCCCGTCGAAATAGGTCACCGGCGCTTGAGCCAGCACGGCCGGATCGACGTCATCGAGGCACGTCAGGCCGATCGCCACACACTCTCCGTCGTTCCATTCCGCCGCCGCGATGCGCACGAACGGAACCACCCCGCAATGAATGCAGAATGAGGTGAAGGGCCGGCCAGCCGGTTGATTGCAGCTGAGTTGGTCCTCGCCCGAAAGCGCGCGAAAGGCGTCGGGCTTGACCTTGGCATTCCACCACCGGTTCTTCGCGCAGTACGTGCAGTTGCACTTGCCCGTGCCCGCGGCGAGGTCCAGATCGACCTCGAACGTAACGGCCTTGCAGTGGCAGCTTCCATGATAGGTCGCGGTCGTCATGGCCATGTCCCCTTGGTTCGTATCACGGCCAAAACCTAGCCGGGCACCGTGACAGCACCTGTCAGCAGCGCGGCAAACCGCTCCTCTGGGGTCCGGACTCTAGTACGCCGCGTCCGTATAGATCCGCGTGATGTCGCCCGCCCAGGCGCCATGATAGAGTTCGAGCAGGCGTTCCGCCCGCGTGCGCCCCAGCTTCGCCGTCGTCTCGAGCGGGGAGAGGAACAGCGACTCGTCCGCCTCCTCCCAGTTGAGATTGTTGCGCGCCTTGAGCCCCGAGCGCGCAATCTCCAGTACGTCCCGGGCGATGTCGTTGATCGTGCGATTGCGGAACGGCGTGTCCAGGGCCGTCTTCGGCACCTCGCGGCGCAGCGTATCGCGCTCCTGGGCCGTCCAGTCCCTGACCAGCTCCCAGGCCGCGTCGAGCGCCGCGTCGTCATAAAGCAGACCGGCCCAGAACGCCGGCAACGCACAGATTTCGCGCCACGGCCCGCCATCGGCTCCGCGCATCTCGAGAAACTGCTTCATGCGCACCTCGGGAAAGATCGTCGAGATATGATCCTCCCAGTCCGCGATGGTCGGCTTCTCGCCGGGCAGCTGCGGCAGCGCGCCATCGAGAAACGCCCTGAAACTCTCGCCCGCCGTGTTGATGTGGTGCCCGTTGCGGCGGATGAAATACATCGGCACATCGAGCGCATAGTCGGCATAGCGCTCGAACCCCATCCCGTCCTCGAACACGAAGGGCAGCATGCCCGTGCGGTCGGGGTCGGTATTGAGCCAGATATGCGAGCGGTACGACAGGTATCCGCTCGGCTTGCCCTCCAGGAACGGCGAGTTGGCGAACAGCGCCGTCGCGACGGGCTGCAGCGCCAGCCCCACGCGCAGCTTTTTCACCATGTCGGCTTCCGAGGCGAAGTCGAGGTTCACCTGCACCGTGCACGAGCGGAACATCATGTCGCGCCCCAGCGTGCCCACCTTGTCCATGTAGGGCGCCATGATCGCGTAGCGGCTCTTGGGCATCTGCGGGATTTCGGCACGTGTCCAGTCCGGCGTCACCCCGACGCCGAGAAACCCGATCCCCAGCGGATCGGCCACGCCGCGCAGCATCCTGAGGTGGTCGTTGGTCTCCACGCACGTCTCGTGCACCGTTTCGAGCGGCGCCCCGGACAACTCGAACTGCCCGCCCGGCTCGAGCGAGATCGCCCCGCCGGTCTCGCTGCATCTCAGCCCGATCAGGTGCCCGTCATCGGTGACCGGCTTCCACGTGCTGCCGTCCATGACGCCTTCGAGAAGCGCCTTGATGCCCGCCTCGCCCGCATAGGGCACGGGCTTGAGGGTGTCGCGGTAGAAGGGAAACTTCTCGTGCTCGGTCCCGATGCGCCAGTCCGCCTTCGGCTTGCAGCCGCGCGCCAGGGTCTCGATCAGATCCGCGCGCGATTCGATGGGAGGCGAGTCGCCATCTGAGCTGGCCATGGACATGTGCGAAAACCTCAATACTCTAGAGCGTTTTCAGAACAAGTGGATACCACTTGTTCGGTTCGAAAACGCGACCA
>CAZNHG010000472.1:0-2175 GCA_964572555.1 uncultured Devosiaceae bacterium
CGCGGATGCGCCGAGCCGGTCATCAGATCGTACATGGACTGTGCCCTCCTCGCCTTGGCCGGCTATTCCTGTTCAGCCTTCCAAGCGCGATATTCACCCTCGGCGTCTTCGGTCAGCGGATAGTAGCGTCGCAGATCGCCGCCCTGTGACAGGCGCAGCCGGGAGAATTCCTCCCATTCGACATGATGACTGCACCGTTCGATTAATTCCTCGGCCATGGCCACTGGAACAGCCACGACGCCGTCATCATCGGCAATCACGATATCGCCGGGCATGACCAGGACGTTGCCGCACGCGACCGGAACGTTGACAGCAAAGGGTATGATGCCGGTTTGCGCGTGATAATTCGGCGTTACACCCCTGACCCAGATCCCCAAGTCCAGTTGCTTGGCTTTCGCGGAGTCACGGATACACCCGTCGACAACCACGCCTGCCCCACCCCGGCCAGCCAGATAGGTCAGCATCATCTCGCCAAAAATGCCGCTCGCCATGTCTGCGCGCGCGTCAACAATGACCATGTCACCTGCCTGCGCCGGATAAAGGACATGCCTGTGCAGTTGAAGTTCGGGATCGTCGTACTCGCCGGCGCCATAAATGTCTTCCCGCTTGGGCATGCACTGAAGGGTGAGCGCCGGTCCGGCGACGGCATGTCCTTCGCGCAGGGGGCGCGGCCCCTCGATATGAGGATCGCGAATACCCATAAATGAAAGCTCACTGCTGGCCGTCGCCGTACCAATACCGGCAAGCGCATCGCAAATGTGCTTGGGAGGGCGGGTGATGTCCTTGATTTCGGATGGTGATTGCACGGAGTGCCTGCCTTGTCTGGTTTGAGGGGATGGAAGCGGCCTAAATCCAGCCACCATCGGCAATGTAGTTCTGCCCTGTTATGGCCGAAGCATCCTCGGAGCACAGAAACAGGGCCAGGCGCGCGATATCGTCGGGGATGAGCCGGCGTTTGAGTGCCTGGCGCTCGGCGCGCATGGCGTCGGCTTCGGGGGTCAGCCAGTTGTCCATCTGGCGCTGCGTCATGATCCAGCCCGGCGAGATGGCGTTGACGCGCACATTGTCGGGTCCGAAGTCGCGCGCCAGGGATTTGACCAGCCCCAGCACACCGGATTTTGCGGCCGTATAGAGCGGCATGCCCCCGAACCCGGCCATCCATGAGATCGAGCTCATGCAAATGATCGCACCGCCGCCGCGGGCACGCATGTCTTCGATCACCGCCTGCGAGGCGAAGAACTGGTGCCGGAAGTTAACCGCAATGAGCCGATCGAAATCCTCCGATGTGACCTCGAGCGTGGCGTGCCGATCATCGCGCGCAGCGTTATTGATCAAGATGCCGACCGGTCCGGCCTGCTCGCGGATATGGGCAATGGCGTTCTTGAGTGCATCGATGTCGGTTAGATCGACAGCTTCAAACCAGACCGAATGCCCCGCCGCAGTCAATTCTTCGGCCAGATCGTTGCCAGCAGACTCATCCATATCGAGAAAACCGACCCTTGCACCCTGGCCGCAGAAAGCCCTGACAGTGGCCGCCCCGATGCCACTGGCGCCGCCGGTCACCATGACTGTTTGATCCCTGAGATCGGAATAGGTTGCCGTCATGATCGTCTCAGCCGTTCAGGCGGACACCTGTGCCCGCATCAAAAAGGTGCAATCGCTCGGGATTGGGTCGAACCCGCAACTCTTCGCCGGGTTTCTTTTCAATGCGCTCGCGGAACACCCCGTTCATATCGGTGCCCGCCATCTTGAGCGTGACGTAGGTCTCGGAGCCCGTGGGCTCGATGGTCACAACGGTTCCCCCGAGCCCTTCTTCGTCGAGTGCGAGATCTTCGGGGCGGATACCGAGCTTAACCGCTTGCCCCTCCTCGGCTCCATCGACCTGCTGCAGCCCAATGGCCGTCCCGTCGCCGCCGACGAACTGACCATTCTCTATGCGCCCCTCGATAATGTTCATGGCAGGTGAGCCGATGAATTCGGCGACGAACAAGTTGGCTGGCCGGTCATAGAGTTCGAGGGGACTGCCTATCTGTTCGACTAGGCCGTCATGCATGACCACGATTCTGTCGGCCATGGTCATGGCCTCGATCTGATCGTGTGTCACATAGATTGTGGTGGTTCCCAAGCGCTGATGCAGCGCCTTGATTTCGGAGCGCATGGCAACGCGCAACTTGG
>CAZNHG010000473.1:0-1293 GCA_964572555.1 uncultured Devosiaceae bacterium
TGTTCCTCCATCTGAACCTATTTGGGTCACTCGCCGCCGTGCCGGTCGGATCCGTGCTCCGACCGGGTGGCGACGTGCCCCATCAATCGAACAGCGCTAGCCACCAGCACCCGCATGCCCCCGAGCCAGTGGGAATGCGGAACTCGCTGGGCAGAGTTGTCGGGTCGAGTCCACCGTGCGAGGTCACCGCTAGATGGACTTCAGCTCCGGCCGGGTTGGACAGATCGTGGGGGATGATCCCCGGCGGAGCCCCGGCCGTATCACCAACACCGACACGACCGGTGAGGGTGAGCGTTCCGTCAGCGGCCACATGACCTGCCGGGTTGTAAACACCAAACTCGACATCAGGGTTAGTCATGTCATCGGGTCCACACGGATCCGTGCAGTGCTCGGGATGATTGAACACGAACATCCACAAGGTGAATACTTCAGGATGACCCGGCTCGGTGCCGTCTGGATACAGATACGAACCCGGTGCAGGTGTTGGCATTTTGACCGACACTGCTATCCCGTTGGCCTGGCGCACCAGCTGCGCCCCATCAGGCGCGTACACAGTGCCACCTCCCTGATCCAGCACATCGGTGGTCTCGGGTTGCGCAGCGGTTGCCGGGATGCGTCCAGCAAGCAGCAGAGACAAGGCGAGAGCGAGGGTCAGTCTTCCTCGACGCATGAGATACTCCTTTCGCTGACTGACCCGCTCGGGTATACGCCTTGGGCCTGACCGTCGTCTTAATGGTGTCTTAGCGCGCGGCGATAATGAGCCGACTCCGATCGGCCGCGTCCTGAAAGCCGAGTCTCTCGAACACGGTCAGACCCTTTTCTGCTGAAGTAGCAGCCGCCATAAGATCGCCCGCTCTTGAATGCGCGTCGGCCAAATCGAGGGCTGCGATAGCCATTGTGAGATGGTGACCGATAGCCTCCTGTGACTCGAGTCCCTCCTTGAGCGTGGCGACCGCGGACTCTTGGTTGCCCTCGGCAATCTCGAGTACTCCTCGCACACCAAGGGAGAGACTCAATGCGGGCCGATCGCCTCGCTGGCGCACAGTTCCCTCAGCGTCGTTGATCCGCTGGCGTGCTGCATCCAGCGAACCCGACTCGATGTCGACACGGACGAGCGAAAGCGTGATAAGGCTGACACCGCGGGCATCTCCGATACGCTCATGGATGGCCAATGCACCTTCGAGCCTGGCCTGCGCCTCATCGAGGTCACCCTGGGCCAGAGCCAAACGGCCGAGGCGACCTTGAGTTAAAGCCTCGCCGGCTAAATCGCCAACGTCGCTGTAGATGGCCAAC
>CAZNHG010000473.1:1303-2175 GCA_964572555.1 uncultured Devosiaceae bacterium
TGGCCAACGCCTCGTTGAGACGTTGCTGCGCTTCGATCATGCGACCGGCCGTCCGTTCGAGACTTCCCAAGCTCGCCAGCACATATGCCTCTGCGCTGCGGCCGCCGGTGGTCCGGTATGGCATCAACGTTTCCTCAAACACCAGCCATGGCTCACCCAGCCGCACCGAGGTCGCCACCGGACCAACGGCGAACATGAGCAACGATCCCCTTCCTTCCGAGAAGGTTCTAACGAAGTCGAGTTCTTCATACAGCAGCTGACGTGACAGGTCGACTTCTTGTCGATACCACGCAAGCACCGCGCGGGCATGAAGCGCTGTGGCTTGTTCGGCGGGGAGAGCGCTTACTCGGGCAATCTCCTGTGCCCGCCGGAAGCGTTCGTCTGCAAGATCGAGGTGCTCGGAATCCATGACGTACCAGTAGATCCCATCGAACACAAGTGCCTTGCTCTCAGCGCGAGGACTGCCCACCTCACGGGCCTCGGCCAGGGCGTTGTCGATGTAGATGCGCATTCCCGGCTTGCCTATCCCCGACCAGCGGGTGTGGATGGCGATGGCGCCGAGCCAACACTCGGATCGCTCCTCGGAGGGGCCGATCTCAGTGGCCAGAGCCGCTTCGAGCTGGCGTAGACCGTCATCCAGGTATCCAAACCACAACCAGTAGGGCCAGAGCGAGCTAGCCATGCGTACAGCGAGAGGTGGGTTGGTGGCCCGCAGGTGAGCAAGTGCCTCGCGAAGGTCTTCTCGACTCTGGTCGAGCCGCCCCAGCCACTGGTGGCGATCGGGCCCTGCCAGTTCACGCGCCGCCTGCTCGACAAGGGACACGAACCACCGGGCGTGGCTGTCTCGGGCATCACTGAGCCTATCGTAGGTA
>CAZNHG010000474.1:0-2161 GCA_964572555.1 uncultured Devosiaceae bacterium
ACCCTCGATCCGCTCTGCCGGCTCGTGCAAGCGGGCATCAGAATCTCACGCTGGCCGGGACGCAGTGTTGATCCAGGTCAATTCCGGGCTGGTGAAAAATCGTCATGTCAATTGATCTGAATCAATCACGCGACCGGTTACCGGACCTAGGATGAACCTCCCTGAAACCGGATTTGGCATGGAGGTAAGGAAGATGACAGGCAAGACACTTCGCCGGCGCAGCACGCTGACCGGCTTGCAGAACGAAATCGCACGTATGTTCGGCAATCGCGACTGGCCCTTCGGCCTGGTCGAGGACGAGGATTCCATCGTGACCGAGTGGGCGCCCGCCGTGGATGTCAGCGAGAACGACAAGCAGTTCACCGTTCGCGCGGACCTACCCGGCGTCGATCCCAACGACATCGAGGTCACCATGGAAAACGGTATGCTCATCCTGCGCGGGGAACGCAAGGAGGAGCGCAAGGAGGAAAAGGAAGGCTATCACCGTGTCGAGCGGTTCAGTGGCACCTTCTTCCGCCGCCTGGCACTGCCGGATGCCGCTGATGCCGACAAGATCGATGCGCATGTCGACAAGGGCGTACTCGAGATCATCATCCCCAAGGCCGAAAAGGCCCGGGCGCGTCGCGTGCAGATCAAGTCCTGATCCCACTCGAGCCGGATCCACAGTACCGAGGAGCCACGATATGAGTGTCGTAAAGATTATCGAACTCTCGGCGGAATCGACGGAAAGCTTTGAGGATGCCATCCGCGAGGGCATCCGTCGTGCCGGCGAAACCCTGGACAACATCAAGGGCGCCTGGATCGCCGAACAGAAGGTCGTTGTCGAGGACGGAGAAATCGCGCTGTATCGAGTCGATCTCAAGATCAGTTTCGTGCTCGACTGAGCACAACAGCAACCGGGTCGCGGTGTAAGTTCATCGCGGCCCTTCATTCCGGAGGTCTTCCGAGGAGGCCTGCATGAACACCCGCAATCCATCCGGCCGGGAATCGTCCCGGTTTGCACGCCGTCAACGGCTGAATAGTGTCGCGGTCGAAATGCATTGTCCGCTGTGTGACGCTCCGATCCAGATCGCCAAGGCTGACTTGGTCACGGGGCGTTACGTCGACTGTGACCACTGCGTTTCAACTTTCAGGCTGGCCCGTGAGTTCAACCCGGCCCAATGGAGTCAGCAGTGGAAACTTGTCGAGCCCGACTACATGGATGAGCAACGAAGAGCGCCTCCTGGGTGCTGGTCGGTGATAATGCCGCGTGCCGGTTGTTCCATTACTTGAGCGGCAAAGGCCTGGAGGAGGTCGAGGTCCTGATCAACCCCGATGCCCGCATGGCCGAACGGGAACTGGTCACTGATGGACCCGGACACGGTGTCAATCGCGCCCGGCAGGGGCGATTCGCCATGCAGTCACCCACTGACGCGAAGCGTCATGCCAGTGACGAGTTTGCCCGCAAGGTGGCCGAACATCTTGACGCGATGCGCCGGCGCAACGAACTGGGTCGCCTGCACCTGATCGCGCAACCGGCCTTCCTGGGCCGCTTGCGGGCCCATCTGGATCCGGCCATGGCCGAACGCGTGGTCAGCACACTCGACAAGGATCTACACAGTCTGGATCCGGCAGCCATCCGCGAGTACCTGCCTCGCCACATCTGATATACAGATTCTGTTTTCCTGAAAACAGATACGCTCTGCACGGAGTTTGCCATGGGCAAGCGCTCCCTGATGCAGGCCTCCGTATAGCTCACAAAAAAGATCTCTTTTCAATCTGTGTAATCTGCGAAATCTGCGGTTTCCGTGCCCCTCCCGCAATTATGGCTGCAGAAGCCGGATACAGCCCTTACGTCCACCCTCACTTCGCCATCGCTTCCGGTCCGGCCTCGCCGTCGCCGCGCCCCTTCATCAGCCCGTAATACAGCAACGGAATGACCACCAGGGTCAGCAACGTCGACACGAAGATACCGAAAATCAGCGAGATCGCCAGACCGTTGAAGATCGGGTCGTCGATAATGAAGAAGGCGCCGGCCATGGCCGCCAGCGCCGTCAGCGCGATGGGCTGGGCGCGGACGGCACAGGCCTCGACTATTGCCGTCTCGAGCCGGTGCCCCTGTTGCCGCGCCTGGTTGATGAAGTCCACCAGCAGGATGGAATTGCGCACGATGATACCGGCC
>CAZNHG010000475.1:0-716 GCA_964572555.1 uncultured Devosiaceae bacterium
GCGGGCGAGGGGTACCGGATGCTCAACGTGCTGTGGTCGCCGATGCACCGCACCATGCGCTTTTCGCCATCTCCGACGTGGACGACGGCAGGCAAAGCGCGCTTGCCGCGCTCGCCTTCGATCCACATGCGGCCGAACTGGCGGAGGTCAGCCGCGTGCCGCTGGGCGGGCTGGAGGGCTGCCACGCCAGCCTGGCGCGTGATGGCAGCGCCGTTCTGTGTGCAAGCTATGGCGGTCATCGTGACGACGGGCCGGACAACGGGGTCGCGGTCGTGCCGGTGGACGATGCTGTCCGGCTTGGGGCGGCAAGCCAGTTTCTGCGTCACGAGGGTCACGGCCCCAATGCCGAGCGGCAGGAGTCGCCGCATGCACATTGTGTTCTGCCGAGCCCGGACGGGCGCTTTGTCTTCGTTGCGGACCTGGGAATCGACAAGCTGGTCGCCTACGAGGCCGGCCCCGATGGCCTCGCCCGTCGCGCGGACCTCGATGTCGGCTTTGCGCCGGGCCTCGGTCCCCGTCACTTCGTGTTCTCGCGCGACGGTGCATTCGTCTACGTGGTCAGCGAACTCATCCCCTCGGTACAGGCCTTCACGTTCGATGCGTCCAGCGGGCACCTCGACAAGATCGATGAAGTCGCCCTCTCCGCGCGAGGAGGAGAAGACGTCCAGCCGGCCGGCATCGTTTTCGGACCGGACGAGCGCGTCCTGTATGTTTCC
>CAZNHG010000475.1:726-2154 GCA_964572555.1 uncultured Devosiaceae bacterium
TCGAGCGGGATTCGGCCAGCGGCACCATTAGCGTTCAAAGTCGCGTGCCGTGTGGCGGACGCACACCGCGCGATCTGACGCTGGCGCCGTCTCAGCGGCATCTGCTGATCGCCAACCAGGATTCGGACCGCGTGTCCGTGCTGTCCATCGACACGCAAACCTGTGCGCTGTCAGCACCGGTTGCCGAGCTTCATGTCGGCACGCCCATGGCGGTCGCCGCCGTCACCTACCCCAACATCTGACCACCACACCCGAAGAGCTCCGCTGAAGGGCTACGCGAGGAGAGTTATGTCTACCATCAAGGAATTCCTGATCGTCAACCATACCCACACCGACTTCGGGTATACCGATCATGCCGACACGCTGTTCCGACACCAGAATCTGATCATCGACGACGCGCTCGATCTGATCGAGCAGGAGCAGCACCGCGACGCGGCATCGCAGTTTCGCTGGACCTGTGAGGTCACCTACATCACCGCGAACTGGTTCCACACCGCCTCCGAAAAGCAAAAGGACCGGTTCCGCGACTTCTACAATCGCGGCCTGATCAGTCTCGGCGCCATGCCCGTCCACTGGACACCACTCATCAGCCCCGCCAACGCTATCCAGTCCCTCAAGCACCTGCGCTACCTCAAGTCCGAAGGCGTGGACGCCAAGGTGGCCATTCAGTGCGACGTCAACGGCCTGGGCTGGTTCTGGACGGACCTGCTGCTGGGCATGGGCATCGAGGATTTCCTCATCGAGCCGAACCCGCATCGGGGCATGAAGTTCAACGACATGCAGCGCGTGTTCAACTGGCGCGCGCCGTCCGGGCGCGACCTCTTCACGGTGCATGGCTGGCACTACTCGATCGGGGTCAATACCTTCTTCTTCGGCGACGACGATATCGCGCGCACGCAGTCGACGATCGACCGCGTTCTGGGCGATCTCGATCAGCGCGGGCAGTATCCCTATTCCAGCGCCATCATGACCGTCACCAATCCCGCCGCGCCCGACAACGGGTTCGCCACGCGCGGCATTTCCGACTTCATCGAACGCTGGAATGCCGAAGGACGTGAACCGTACCTGCGCATGGCGACGATCGATCAGGCGATGCAAGGCGTGCGCCGCGCGGTCAGCTCGCATGGCAGCGACGTTCCCACACATCGCGGCGACTGGTCGGACTTCTGGGTCGACGGCGTCGGCTCGACCGCCTACGAGACCATGTTGGCGCGCTCCGCGGAACGGCTGCTGCCGGTCGTCGACCTGATGGCATCGTTCTCGCAGACCGGCGACACGACACTGCTCGACAGAGCAGCCGACGAAATCCAGCTCTACGACGAACACACATGGGGGGCATTCTGCTCGACGACGCACCCGGATTCGCCGTTTCCGCGCATCCAGTGGAACTGGAAGACGAGCCGCGCACACAACGGTTTCGCGCTGGCC
>CAZNHG010000476.1:0-1061 GCA_964572555.1 uncultured Devosiaceae bacterium
GGATCCGGCGTCCCTGCTCGATTCTGTAGCGCGCAATGCCCTCAAGGCCAAACTGGCAGCAATCTTCTGCATACTGCAGCCAGTCTTTCTGGACGTGGGGGACATCCAGCGTTTCCGAAAGTGTGGCCGCAACGATCGAGACATCCGAAGCGGCGGGGGGGGATACTGACAGAAGCTCCGGGAGCTCGAATTGTGAACTCACCGTGAGGCCATAGGTGGAGTAATGATATGGCAAGGTGCCCGGGAACGAATGCGTCCCGTTCCTGTCCACTCCTCCGGTGAACGAGGCGGTTTCGATGACCTTGTCCTCACGCATGTATTGAACTCTCCTCCAGTATCGTCCCGTCCTGGCGAGTCCAGTGATCGGGCCTCAAGGTTGGTGGGACTCATGTTCGTACGGCAGGGCGGGGAGGCTGGCATCGTTTACATTATGAAACATTGTAGCCGGTTTTTGTTACTCTGCATGCGAGCATGGCAACCTCGTTCCGCCTGGGAACCCCGTCCATGGAAGGCCCTTCCTGTCCGGCTCCCTGCCAGATGGAGCCAGCTCATGTATAATGTGGCCCTCATTCGATTTCTGGAGGACTTCACATGTTGAAAGTCGGTTTCGTTGGATGGCGTGGCATGGTGGGCTCCGTGCTCATGCAGCGGATGGTGGAAGACGGGGATTTCAACGGCATCGAGCCGGTCTTCTTCACCACCTCCCAGGTCGGCCAGGCCGGCCCCGACGTCGGCGTGGACGTGCCTCCGTTGAAGGATGCCTTCGATATCGAGGCCCTCAAGGCCCTGGACGTGGTGGTCACCTGTCAGGGCGGCGACTACACCAAGAAGGTCTACGAGGATCTGCGGGGCGGTGGCTGGAAGGGCTACTGGATCGACGCCGCCAGCACCCTGCGCATGGCGGATGACGCCACCATCGTGCTCGACCCGGTCAACCGCAAGGTCATCGACGAGCAGCTGGCGCGCGGCACCAAGACCTTCTGCGGTGGCAATTGCACGGTCAGCCTGATGCTGATGGGCCTGGGCGGGCTCTTCGAGGCGGACATGATCGAGTGGATGAC
>CAZNHG010000476.1:1071-2153 GCA_964572555.1 uncultured Devosiaceae bacterium
GATGACCTCCATGACCAATCAGGCCGCTTCGGGCTCCGGTGCCAAGCACATGCGTGAGCTGCTCAACCAGATGGGCGCGCTGCGGGACAGCGTGGCCGGTGAGCTGAGTGATCCGTCCAGCGCCATCCTCGACATCGACCGCAAGGTCACCGCGGCCATGCGCGGCGGCGACTTCCCGGTCGACAACTTCGGTGCGCCGCTGGCCGGCAGCCTGCTGCCCTGGATCGACTCCAAGCTCGACAACGGCCAGAGCCGCGAGGAGTGGAAGGGCAACGTCGAGACCAACAAGATCCTCGGCCTGCAGGACAACCCGGTGCCCATCGACGGCCTGTGCGTGCGTATCGGCGCCATGCGTTCCCACAGCCAGGCGTTCACCATCAAGCTCAAGCACGACGTGCCGCTCGACGAGATCGAAGAGCGCATCGCGACCCACAACGACTGGGTCAAGCTGATCCCCAACGACAAGGACGCCACCATCGACGGCCTGACCCCGGCCGTCGCCACCGGCACCCTGGACGTGCCGGTGGGCCGGCTGCGCAAGCTGGCCATGGGCGGCGAGTATCTGTCCGCCTTCAGCGTCGGTGACCAGCTGCTGTGGGGGGCCGCCGAGCCGCTCAAGCGGATGCTCAAGATCCTGCGCGAGCAATAACAAGGCCTGAGGCCTTATTCACCGGACGCGGGACGCCTCCCCTCGGGGTGGCGTCCCGCGTTTTCGTTGGGCGGGATCTCGGCTGGCCACCGGATCGAGGGGAGGGGCTCCGAAAATTCTGTTACGGTTCAATAACATTTTTACCAGGGGCGTCGGGAACCCGCTATTCACCGCCAGTGTCCACAAATCAGTTCGTCCACATAATAACCAGCTGTACGCAGGGTGGCTCAGTTCCAGTTCTAGGGAGAGACACCATGTTCACACGGGCTTCCCGCCTTGCTTGTCTGCTGTTCGTCGCTGCCAGTGCATACACCGTTCCGACGCTTGCCTATGTGGGACCGGGAGCTGGTCTTACCGCCATCGGCACGATGGTCGCAGTGATCGCTGCGGTCCTGCTGGCCGTGGTCGGCTTCGTCTGGTACCCGCTGAAGCG
>CAZNHG010000477.1:0-2151 GCA_964572555.1 uncultured Devosiaceae bacterium
CTCGATGGCAAGGCTGAAATCGCCCTGCAACTGCCGGACAGCGCCGAGACAGCAGAGACACTTCTCAAGAGGGTTCGGAGCGGTGGCGCGACGGCGATCTTCTTCACCGAGTTGGCTGACGCCATTCCCTTCCGGCGCGCGGCCGTCGCTGCAGGCCTCAAGGTGCCCGGCGACCTCTCCATCGTTGTTCTCGGCAGTCATATCCGGCCCGATGACACCGGCACCTCGTTCACCACCTATGCCATTCCCCGCGAAGAGATGGGCCGGCGGGCTACCGACGCGCTGGCCGATCGGCTGGAAGGCAAGACGGACATCGAGCAGACCCTGCTCTCCTGCGAACGGGTGGAGGGCGAAACCCTCGGCCCCCAAACGACCAAGAGTTCATCGTGAAAGAGTTTTCAGCAGATATTGCCGTCATCGGCGGTGGAATGGGCGGTGTGGCGGCAGCCATCGGCGCCCTGCGCAACGGCCGGTCCGTGGTCATGACCGAGGAATTCGACTGGCTGGGTGGGCAAATGACCAGCCAGGCCGTGCCCCCGGACGAGCATTCCTGGATCGAGCAGATGGGGGCCACGCGCAGCTATCGCGCGCTGCGCAACGGCATCCGCCAGTTCTATCGCGAACACTATCCGCTCAACGAGCGGGCCCGGGGATGGGCGGACCTCAATCCCGGAGCGGGCTGGGTGAGCCGGTTGTGCCATGAGCCCCGCGTGGCCGTTGCGGTGATCGATGCCATGCTGATGCCCTATATCGGGGCGGGCAAGCTGCACCTGATGAAGGGCTACAAGCCTGTCTCCGCCGAAACCGACGGCGACACCGTCCGCTCCGTCACCGTGGCGCGTAAGGACAACGGCGAGAAGGCGGTCATCACGGCGCCTTACGTGATCGACGCGACCGAATTGGGCGACCTTCTGCCGTTGACCGGCACTGAGTATGTCCGGGGCTTTGAAAGCCAGGCCGAGACCGGCGAGCCCAGCGCCCCCTCCGAGGCGCAGCCGGACAACCAACAGGCCGTCTCGATCTGTTTCGCGGTCGACCATGTCGATGGCAACCATGTCATCGACAAGCCGAAGAACTACGATTTCTGGCGCAGCTACGAGCCGGATTTCTGGGGCGGACCGCTACTGGGGTTCAAGGCGCCGCATCCGCGCACGCTGGAAATAGTCGAGCGCAGTTTCACGCCCAATCCCGATGATGACCCGCTCGAAGTCGATGCCGACCAGCGGCGCAATGCGGGGGACTCCAACCTTTGGACCTTCCGCCGCATCGCCGCGCGCCGCAACTTCGTACCGGGCGCCTACTCTTCCGACATCTGCCTGGTGAACTGGCCGATGATCGACTATTTCGAGGCGCCGGTCATCGACGTGCCCGAGGACACCTACAATGAGCGCATCGCGGCGGCGGCAGAACTCTCCTATTCGGTGTTCTACTGGCTGCAGACCGAAGCGCCGCGCACCGACGGCGGCCAGGGCTTTCCCGGTCTGAGGCTGAGGGGTGACGTCACCGGCACCGAGCACGGGCTGGCCATGGCCCCCTATTTCCGCGAAGCTCGCCGCATTCGGGCAGTTACGACCATTCTCGAGCAGGATCTGTCCTTCGCCACGCGCGGCGACAAGGGCGCGGTGAGCTACCGCGATAGCGTGGGAACGGGCATGTACCGGCTCGACCTGCACCCCTCGACCGGGGGCGACAACTATATCGACGTGCCGTCCTGCCCCTTCGAGATTCCGCTCGGCGCCCTGCTGCCACAGCGCATGCGCAATCTCATGCCGGCAGGCAAGACCATTGGCACCACACACATCACGAACGGGTGTTACCGCCTGCATCCCATCGAATGGAACGTCGGCGAGGTGGCGGGTGTCCTCGCCGCGCACTGCCTCGAACACGGCACCACGCCGCATGCCGTGCAGGCCGACGACACCCGTCTTAGCGACTTTCAGGACCGGCTCTACCGCGAAGGCGTCGAAATCCGGTGGCCTGAAATCAAAGGGTACTGAAGCACCCGACAACGACAACAGGAGGAGATCATGACAAGACCGACACCATTCAAGACGACGACGGCCCTTGTGGCCGTCGCCGTACCGCTCGCGTTCGGCAGTACGGCACTCGCGCAGGAGGACGTCACCCTGCGCATGACCAACTGGAGCGCCA
>CAZNHG010000478.1:0-2149 GCA_964572555.1 uncultured Devosiaceae bacterium
CTAAAGGTAAGACAAACAAGGTTAGGTTCAAGGCGCGCGCCCAAGCGGTGATTTCATCACATCCGCCGACAGAAATCACGCCAGCCCCTCAGTAGTCCTACTGATGACCTGATTGATGGAGATGGCTAAATGGGGGAGTCATTGAGCGATCCTCCCCTGCGGCGGACCGGGAGTTGGGGCGATAATTTCGAGGACGCAGGCCCCTCTCCTACTCTGCCGTGCCAGCCGCTCACAATTCCTCGGCTCCTACGAAGGCCAGTAACGGCACTATTTCCCGGGCATCCGCAGCGCGAAGGGCGGCAATGTAGGCGTTGCGCCGTCCGGTTCTTCGAAGGTCATTTCGCCTCCCAAAAGTCGAGCGGCATATCCCGGATCAGTTCTTCGGCAAGGTCTTCGATGTGATGCACTGTCTGTGCGCTCGTCAGTGATTGCTTTTCGAGGGCCATGTGAGCGCCAGCGCGCATGATGCGCGCTTCGGCCTTGCGACGCGCCTGGGCGCGAATAATGTCTTTGACCCGGCCACTCTCGGGTACAATGGCATAAACGAAACGCCCGCCCATCGCATCGGCGAGTTTGTGCATCTGGTTGATCGTAATCGCACCGTCGCGCTCGTTGCGTTCGGCCTGACAAACGGCGTTGCGGCTTACGCCCCGGACATGCCCTGCGCTTTGCGCAGCACGGAAAGCCATCCCTCAGAAGATCTCGTTAGGGTTTCAAGCTGCCGCGCAGCGCGATTTACGATCTGCACATATTGCCTTCTGGCTGTATCTTTGACGCTCATTGCACATCACCTGATAGGCGAAAAGACTGTTTGGCATATCAACTGATATGCAGAATCGTCGTAGATGCTCATTGTCTGATGGGCTAAAAAGCATCGTTTGCGGCAGAGCCCAGAAGCGGCTGGCCTTCCGGCCAGCAAATGTTTGAGCTTGGCAACCTTCGCCCATGCGGCAGCGGCTAATTCCTTTTCGGGCCGCAACCTATCAAGGGATGGCACGCGGCTTGGGCACTGACACCAGAGCGGCACACCCATTGAAAGAAGTGCAGCAATGAGTGGGATCACGCCGCAGAAATGAAGGGGCGCACCGACCCGCCAGCGCGGCCAAACCGGCTAACCTTACGAATACTTCAGGCTTCTGATCCTGCCGGCCGAAGGCGTCGGATGACCAGCCGCGCCAACGGCACCAGCCAGATGATCACTGTTATCACCCCGAGGGTGCCTGCAATCGGGCGATCGAAGAAGGCGAGAAGCTCGCCGTCGTGCCGGATCATCACACGCATGAAATTCTCCTCGATCATACTGCCCAGAACGAGCCCGAGGATGGCAGGAGCCACAGGAAACCCGTTTTCCTCCATCAGATAGCCCACCAGCCCGAGAACGAGGATGGTGACAACGCCGGCCATCGAGTTGTTCATGGCGAAGCTGCCGACGATGCAAAAGATCAGGATAATCGGAACCAGGATCTCACGTGGTACCGCTAGCAGCCTTGTGGCGGATTTGATGGCCAACCATCCGAGAGGTATGAGCAACAGGTTGGCGAGAAAGAACGTCATGAACACGGCATAGATTAGTTCCGGCGTGTTCATGAAAACCGTCGGTCCGGGGTTGAGCCCCTTGATGTACAGAACACCGATGACGATGGCCGTGATGCTGTCCCCAGGGATACCAAAAACGATGGCCGGCACCCACGCAGCACCCAGGCCGGCATTGTTGGAGGAGCCCGCATCTACCAGACCTTCGACGTGCCCGGTGCCGAATTTCTCCCGGTCCTTCGAGAACCGTCTTGAAACGCCATAGGATATCCACGCCGCCATATCGGCGCCCGCTCCGGGCAGACCGCCAACCAGCACACCTATGGAGCTACCGCGCAGCACGTTGAGCCGATAGCGATTGAGGATCCCGCCAAGTCCGGCAAAAATGGAACCGATGACCTGTTTCGAGTTCTGGAGCGGCTGGTCCATCGCCGCCATGGAGCGGAGCAGCTCGGATATCGCGAACATGCCGATCATGGCAGGGATGAGCGCGACGCCTCCTGTCAGTTCCGTCGAGCCGAAGGTGTAGCGAAGTTGGCCCGACATCGGGTCCATCCCCATCGTTGCCAGGAAAAGCCCGATACACAGCGACGCCACACCCTTGGCCGGATTGCTC
>CAZNHG010000479.1:0-1742 GCA_964572555.1 uncultured Devosiaceae bacterium
CACTTCTTGGCGGATTGACGAACTACTACGACATCCTTAGTAGTTGCCGATTCGCCCAGCTCGTCTTCTCGACTGGCCCGTATTTGGTCCTTTCGTTTCAGCCCGCACGAGGTAGAAGCTCGGCTTGTGCACCAGGGTGATGAGCTTTTTCACCTGCTCGAGCATCTACCCAATCACCGTCACGCAGTAATGCGTGGTGATGTCGCCGTTGTACTGGTACAAGATCGGTCCAGCAGCGCCGGCAGCACGTAGCGTATCAATACCGCGACAGTCGCCAACATCAGCGCGCCCTTGGCGACCACCAGCAGGGCCTCGAGTCCCAGGCTCGTCCCGCTGCCCGCCTGCCCGAGCGCCGTCAGGCCGATCATCACCAGCACCACCACGATGTCCTGAACAATGAGAAACCCCACCGCGATGCGCCCGTGGAGGGTGTCCACTTCGCGCTTGTCGGACAGCAGCTTCACGATGATGATGGTGCTGGAAAAGGTGAGAGCAACCGCTACGTACGTGGCCGAAATGACCGGCATGCCCAGGGCAATGGCGATGAGAAAGCCTGCCACCGATGTAAACAGCACCTGGCACATGCCGGTTGCCAGGGCTACCGGGCCCACCGTGCGGATGACGTGCAGATCGAGCTTCAGGCCGACAACGAACAACAACAGCGCAATGCCGAGCCGGGCGAACAGCTCGATCTCGCCGCTCTGGACGACCCAGGCGAGGCCGGACGGCCCGAGCAGTATCCCCACCGCGATGAAAGCCACTATGAGCGGCTGGCGCAGCAGCAGCGCACCGGCGCCCGCCACGGCCGCGACACCCAGGATCGCCGCGATCTGTAAGAATACGTTCTCGAACATTACGTCGGGGGTCTCACAGCCAGGGCAACCGGTCCAGGTCGATATTGCCACCGGCGTAAACTACACCGATGCGGTAGCCGGTCGACCGCCTGGACTTGACCGTGCTGCGCTCGCAGTGGCGCCGATCAGACGCTTTGTCAGTCCGCATCATCTGAAAAAACATCATTGTAGATGGCTTCAATACGATCGACTTCGTCATCCGTGAGGGCAGCAAATTCCTTCGCACGACGCCGCTTTGGCAACTTGCCAGCATTTTGGCGTATGAACATGATTAGGTCTTGTGCGAGACGATCGGGCATTTCGACAGTCTCCATGATCCGGCGCAGCGTTTCGTCATGACGTCGCAAATACTTGATTTCTTCGGGCAGATCATGCTCGACGGTACGGGCCACGCACGCGTAGAGGAATTCCGCTTCTTCCGTACAGTCAAAATAGCGATACAAATCCGCGGTATCGTTTAATACATCAACATTTCGGTCCGGTGTCGACTGCCATTCGATGAAGTCCATGAGTGGGCCGGAGTGGTTTTGCAACACGATGCGATAGTCATCAATACGATCGAGCATGACGGACGATACCGGGAATACTATCCCGGGCGGTGTGAATTTTCTCTCGGCGAGCACGTGATGGATCAGGCACCGATGGACGCGGCCATTGCCATCCTGGTACGGATGGACATACACAAAACCGAATGCCGTCGCTGCCGCTTGCAGAACCGGATCGAGCGTACTCTCACGCATACGCTCGTTGGCGTCGATCAACCCGTTGAGCAGATCCCAAAGGTCTTCTGCCCGTGCCCCGATGAATTCCGGTAGTGGATCACCGTTCATATCGCGCTCGCCAAGGAAGACGCCGAGGTGACGCTGCGCGGCCTCGACCTGGGTGCCG
>CAZNHG010000479.1:1752-2140 GCA_964572555.1 uncultured Devosiaceae bacterium
CTTGCACGAAACGGTTATCTTCGATGGCAACACAGTGCAGCCGGACCAATTCCTCGAATCGTAGTTTGTTCTTGCCGGCCTGCACGACCGCACGACCCCAGCGTTCTAGGCGGCTGCGTGGCGGGCGCTCGCCCTCGATCTCGAAACTCGCTCGGCTGTCTGCAAGCAGGAGGAAACTGGCAGCCCGTGCGACCAGTTGCCCGCTCGTCCGCCCGATTGTGTCGGCAGCTTTCTGGTCGAACCTTCTTCGCATGAATCCTTCAAGCTTTTCCGTACGGCGGATCACCGGTACGTATCCGTCTGTTCCGAGCAGGTTGTCCCGGACACGGTGACGTCGGGACAGCCGGGGCTTGCCGGTAAAGTATGTTTTCGGATCGAGGGCATCAAC
>CAZNHG010000480.1:0-2130 GCA_964572555.1 uncultured Devosiaceae bacterium
CATGTGCGCCCGCGTCTGCCCCACCGAGACGCTGTGCGAGGAGGCCTGCGTGCGCATGGAGGCCGAGGGCAAACCGGTCAGGATCGGCCAGCTCCAGCGCTACGCGACCGATACGGCGATGGCCGCCGACGCGCAGTTTTATGAACGCGCGCCGGAAACGGGCCGCAGGGTCGCCGTTGTCGGCGCCGGGCCTGCGGGCCTTGCCTGCGCCCACCGGCTCGCCATGCACGGACACGAAGTCATCATCTTCGATGCGCGGCCCAGGCCGGGGGGACTGAACGAGTACGGGATCGCCTCGTACAAGACCGTCGAAGACTTCGCGCAAAAGGAAGTCGATTACATCCTCTCCATCGGCGGCATCACGCTCGAGTCCGGCAAGGCCCTTGGGCGCGATCTTGCCATCGACCAACTGGCCGAGGAGTACGACGCGGTGTTTCTCGGGCTGGGCCTTGGGGGGGTGAACGCCTTGCGGGCCGAAGGCGAGGATGCGCCGGGGGTGCGCGATGCCGTGGATTTCATCGCCGAACTCCGGCAGGCGGGGGATGTCTCCAAGCTCCCCATCGGGCGCAGGGTCGTGGTCATCGGGGGCGGCATGACCGCCGTGGACGCGGCGGTGCAGGCCAAGCTGCTTGGCGCCGAGGAGGTGACCATGTGCTACCGGCGCGGGCCCGAGAACATGAATGCATCCGAATACGAACAGGAGCTCGCCGCCGCAAAGGGCGTCAACATCCGCTTCTGGCTGGCGCCGAAGCGTGTGCTGAGCGGGGACAACGGCCACGTCACCGGGATCGAGCTCGACTACACCACTCTCGAGAACGGCAAGCTCACCAGCGCGGGCGAGACGCTGACCCTCGAGGCCGACCAGATCTTCAAGGCGATCGGTCAGACCTACGAGCCGGACAGCGCCACGGGGATCGATCTCGATGCGGGGCGGATCAAGGTCGATGCGACGTTCCGCACCTCCCATGCTAAGGTGTGGGCCGGCGGCGACTGCATTGCCGGCGGGGAGGACCTGACCGTGACGGCCACGGCCAACGGGCGGGACGCCGCCGAGAGCATTCACAAGGCCCTGTCGTCATAGGGCCGGGAGGAACGCCCATGTTCGTCAAGTTCGCGCCATTGCCGGTCTTCGACCAGCAGCGCGCCATCGCGTTCTACACCGGCCACCTCGGCTGCACCGTCGAGGCGAACGCCCCCTATGGCGACGGCGGCTGGAACTGGGTCGAGCTCGGCTTCGCGAACGCCCGCACCACGCTGCAGTTCGAGCGGCGCCCCGACGACATCGCCTCCGACATCCCCGCGCTCGTGCTGGTCGAGCCGGACGTGGCGGGAACCGTCGAGCGGCTGCGCGGCGCCGGGGTGACGATCATCTCCGAACCGCAGGAAGCGCCCTGGGCCCCGGGGCGCACCTTTGCCGAATTCCGCGACAGCGAGGGCAATCGCATAGTCATCGGTTCCGAGTAGGGAACCGGGGAGGGAAGAAAAATGGCAGACCTTTCGTCCAACTTCATCGGCATCAAGTCGCCGAACCCGTTCTGGCTCGCCTCCGCGCCGCCGACGGACAAGGCCTACAATGTCGAGCGCGCCTTCGAGGCGGGCTGGGGCGGCGTCGTGTGGAAGACGCTGGGCTCGGAGGGCCCGCCCATCGTCAACGTCAACGGCCCGCGCTACGGCGCGATCTACGGCGCCGACCGGCGGCTCCTGGGGCTCAACAACATCGAGCTGATCACCGACCGCGACCTCTACACCAACCTCGAGGAGATCCGGGACGTGAAATCGCGCTGGCCCGACCGCGCCATCATCGTCTCGCTCATGGTTCCCTGCGAGGAGGAGGAGTGGAAGGCCATCCTCCCGCTCGTGGAGGAGACTGGCGCGGACGGGATCGAGCTCAACTTCGGCTGCCCCCACGGCATGTCGGAACGCGGCATGGGCTCGGCGGTGGGGCAGGTGCCCGAATATGTCGAGATGGTCGTGCGCTGGTGCAAGACCTATTCGAGCCTGCCCGTGATCACCAAGCTCACCCCCAACATCACCGACGTCCGCAAGCCGGCGCGCGCCGCGCATGCGGGCGGGACCGACGCGGTGAGCCTGATCAACACCATCAACTCGATTACCTCGGTGAACCTCGAC
>CAZNHG010000481.1:0-2129 GCA_964572555.1 uncultured Devosiaceae bacterium
GTGACCAACCCGGACGAGTCCACCGTTGCCGACAGCGTCGGCTACGCGCTCTTCCCCACTCATGGCGAGCTGGAAAACCACGGCAACTGGCTGTGGGCCTGGAGCCTTGCCATCCCGGCGAGCAGCCAGAAGGTCGACGCCGCCAAGGAATTCATCTCCTGGGCGACATCCGAGCAGTACCTTGAGCTCGTCGCGAGCGAAGAGGGCTGGGCCAACGTGCCGCCGGGCACGCGTACCTCGCTCTACGAGAACGAGGAATATCAGGAAGCCGCGCCCTTCGCCGACATGACCATGCAGGCCATGAACGCGGCCACGCCGAACAGCCCCACCGTTCCCGAAGCGCCCTACACCGGCGGCCAGTTCGTGGCCATTCCCGAGTTCCAGGGTATCGGCACCACCGTGGGCCAGATGTTCTCGGCAGCCGTCGCCGGCCAGATGTCGGTCGAGGATGCGCTGAACCAGGCGCAGCAGGTCACCACGCGTGAGATGACCGCGGCCGGCTATATCGAGTAGCGGCGGCCTCCCTTGTCGCACACTGGGACTGTCCGGCTCCGGCCGGGCAGTCCATACTGACCCGACACTCATTCGCCACACGAGCTTCGAGGGGGAGCAGCATGGCAACCGCACACACCCGCGCCTTGTCGCGCACCATGATGGCGCCATCGGTGATCCTGCTCCTTTTGTGGATGGCGATCCCGCTGGGCATGACCCTCTGGTTCTCGTTCCAGCGCTACAACCTGCTCACCCCGGCGACCCGGAACTTCGCGGGCTGGTTCAACTACCAGTTCTTCGTCACCGATCCGGCCTTCTTCACCGCTATCGCGAACACGCTGATCCTGGTGGGGTCGGTTCTCGCGATCACCGTCATCGGCGGCACGCTCCTCGCCCTCCTGCTCAACCAGCCGATCTTCGGCCAGGGCATCGTGCGCATCCTGTTCATCTCGCCGTTCTTCGTCATGCCGACCGTCTCGGCACTGGTGTGGCAGAACATGATGATGAATCCGGTATTCGGCCTGTTCGCCAACATATTCGAGGGGTTGGGACTGACACCCATAGACTGGTTCGCCAGCTACCCCCTCGCCTCGATCGTCGTCATCGTGGCCTGGCGCTGGCTGCCCTTTGCCACGCTCATCCTTCTCACCGCCCTGCAGTCGCTCGATGAAGAGCAGAAGGAAGCCGCGGAGATGGACGGCGCCGGCCCGCTGCCGCTGTTCTTTTACATCATCCTGCCGCACATGGCGCGCGCCATCACCGTGGTCATCCTGATCGAGACGATCTTCTTGCTCTCGATCTTCGCTGAAATCCTGGTGACCACCAATGGCGGCCCCGGCGTGCAGACGACCAACCTGCCGTTTCTCGTTTACACCCGCGCCCTGCTGCAGTTCGACGTGGGCGGCGCATCCGCCGGCGGCGTCATTGCCGTCATCCTCGCCAACATCGTCGCGATCTTCCTGATGCGGATGATCGGCAAGAACCTGGAGGTCTAGGATCATGGCCCGCGCAATGCCCGTTCGCCGCCGCCTCGCCTGGACCCTTCTCGCCTGGGCGCTCGGCCTGTTGATCTTCTTTCCGATCTTCTGGACGATCCTGACCAGCTTCAAGACGGAAGGCGACGCCATCGCCTCACCGCCGCTGTTCTTCTTCGACTTCACGCTCGAGAACTACACCGCGGTCCAGGCGCGCTCGAACTATCTGGGGCACTTCATGAACTCGGTCATCATCTCGGGCGGCTCCACCATCGTCGCGCTGCTCGTCGGCGTGCCCGCAGCCTGGGCCATGGCCTTCCAGCCGACCAAGCGCACCAAGGACGTGTTGCTGTGGATGCTCTCCACCAAGATGCCCCCGCCGGTCGGCGTGCTGGTGCCCATCTACCTGCTCTTCCGAGACTGGAACCTGCTCGACACGCATCTCGGGCTGATCATGGTGATGATGCTCATCAACCTGCCCATCGTCGTGTGGATGCTGTTCACTTACTTCAAGGAAATCCCCTCTGATATCCTCGAGGCGTCCCGGATGGACGGCGCGGTGCTCTGGAAGGAAATCGTCTATGTGCTGGTACCCATGGCGATCCCGGGCATCGCGTCGACCCTGTAGCTCAACGTCATCCTGGCGTGGAACGAGGCCTACAG
>CAZNHG010000482.1:0-2124 GCA_964572555.1 uncultured Devosiaceae bacterium
CAACGATCCCGACATCATCATCGCCGACGAGCCCACGACTGCGCTCGACGTCACCGTGCAGGCCGAAATCCTCAGGCTCCTGCAGGCCCTGAGGCAGGAACGCGGCCTCGCGCTGTTGTTCATTACCCACGACTTCGGGGTCGTCTCCGAGATCTGCGACCGCGTCGCCGTGATGCGCTATGGCGAGATCGTCGAGGCCGGCGACACCGCCGAGGTGCTGAGCAATCCGCAGCACGCCTACACCAGGCGGCTGATCGCCTGTGTGCCCAAGCCCGGCCAGGGCCGCCGGTTCCTTAGCGAATTGCGCAAGCTGCCCGCCACGGAGGGAGCCTGATCATGGCCGACAGGAACGCCATCGAGGTCACCGGCCTCAACAAGGTCTTCGGCGGCAAGCGCACGCTTTTCGGCAGCCGCACCCACGAAGTGCATGCGGTCCGGGACGTCACCCTGGCGCTCAGGCACAACGAGACGCTGGCCGTTGTCGGCGAAAGCGGCTCGGGCAAGTCGACCCTGGCCCGCATGGTGGTGGGGCTGGAAAAGCCCACCTCCGGCGCGATGCAGATCGCCGGACAGGACGCCGCCGCCCTCAACCGAGAGGGCCCGCGCGCCTTCGGCCGGATGATCCAGTACGTCTTCCAGGACCCCGTCTCCTCGCTCAATCCGCGCAAGACGATCCGGTCGACGCTGGAGGCCCCGCTCAGGCTGCTCAAGGACATGGACAGCTCCGCGCGAACGGCGCGCATGAAGGAACTGCTCGACGCCGTGCAGATGCCGGCGGACACCCTCGAGCGCTATCCCCACGAATTCTCCGGCGGCCAGTCCCAGCGCATCGCCATCGCCCGCGCCCTGGCCGCGGCCCCGCGGATCATGGTGCTCGACGAGCCGGTGAGTGCGCTCGACGTCTCGGTCCAGGCCCAGGTGCTGGTGTTGCTCGACGACCTCAAGAAGGAGTTCGACCTGAGCTATCTGTTCATCAGTCACGATCTTGCCGTGGTCGAGAGCATATCGGACCGCGTCGCCGTGATGTATTTCGGCGAAGTTGTCGAGGAAGGCCCGGCCGAGGCGCTTTTCTCGTCGCCGCAGCACGACTATACCAAACGCCTGATTTCGAGCGCGCCGCGTCTCGAAGACGGCTGAGGGCACAGTTGCAATGAGTGTTTCCGAGACCGGGCCGTTCGCCCCGGGCACGCGCCTGAAGGCGCGCGAGCGCAAGGTCCGCAAGCGGACCGACGAAATCGTCGAGGCGATCAAGCGCACCATCATGGAGCACGGTCTCGAACCCGGCGATCGCCTCCCCCAGGAAAAGGAGCTCATGGCGCAGTACGCCGCGAGCAAGGGCACGGTCCGCGAGGCCCTCAAGTCGCTCGAGGTCCAGGGGCTCGTGCGCATGCGCACGGGTCCGGGCGGCGGCGCCTTCGTCGAGCGCATGTCCGAGGGCCGGGCCATGAGCCTTCTGGGGAACTACATTTTCGCCAAGCGGATATCGATCGCCGACATCTACGAGTTGCGCAAGGTGCTCGAACCCGTCGTCGCCGCCAGCGCCATGGCCAATATCGACGACGCGGGCTTCCGCCGGCTCGAAGAGATCATTTCGGTCTACGATCACGAGCCCAACGACGCCCAGGAGCGTTGGGACCAGCGCATGGCCGAACTCGATTTCCACTCGGTCGTGGCCGAGTATTCCGACAATGCCCTGCTGGCCTTCCAGTGCCGTTTCCTCCAGCGCCTGCTGAAGGACCTCGCCGTGTGCCGCGACATCTACCTGCAGGACCAGCCGGTCATGCGCCAGCGCGGCATCGCCTACCAGCGCGAGCTGATCGACGCCATGCGCGCTGCCGACGCCGCCGCCGTGCGCGCCATCATGGCCGCCCACATGGCCCACGCCGAAGAACAGATGCTCGCCCTCGAAGCCGAACTCGACCCCGGATTTCTCGAGGAGTGAGGCACGTCCGGCCCAAAGGGCCGGCAAAAAGGTCCGGTGGACCTTTTTGAGGGCCGAACGCCCGGAGAGCCATGCCCGAATGGCAGGTAGCCAAGGCAGTAGCCCCACCCACCACGTCATTCCCGTCCCCGCCTTCGCGGGGACAGGCTCCCGCGGGAATCCAACCGAGTTGGTTGCTTGGG
>CAZNHG010000483.1:0-2113 GCA_964572555.1 uncultured Devosiaceae bacterium
ACGCATCTGCAGCCAGCCCAGCCGACGACCGTCGGCAAACGGGCCGCCCTGTGGTGTTACGACCTGGTGCTCGATTTGGAGGAGGTCGAACACCGGCTCGGCCAATTGAAGTTCCGGGGCGTCAAGGGAACCACCGGCACGCAGGCCAGCTTTTTGCAGCTTTTTGACGGTGACCACGACAAGGTCGAAGCGCTGGACCGCATGGTCGCCGAGAAAATGGGCTTCGAGAAAACCTATCCCGTCAAAGAGGGCCCCATGCATGGAGCCATCCGGGCGGCGCTGGATGGAATTGACCGCCCCCACGGCGCGTGCCGCATCTGTGAGCTCATCGCAGAGCCCCGCCGCCGCCACCTTGTGCGGTACCGTCACGCCAATTCCGGCGACGTTGTCAATCTCCCTGAACACCCCCCACGTCGCCTCCAGTTGTGGCGGTGTCACGTGAAAGGGGATGGCGAACAGGTTGCGGCCATGCCGGGCGAACAACGGATTGATGAGCCGCGGGGTCTGTACCTGCACGACCGGATCACCGAATACGGCATAGATACCCGAAGCACCGTCGAGTCGGAGCGCTCCGCTGTGCTCTCGCTCATCCATGATGGCCAGACGCCCCGAAAATGTCGCGGCAACGATCCATGGCGGTTTTGAGCACGGCGTCACCGGGCTGGCGCCACCAGTCGTCTGAGAAGATCTCCACCTCAATCGGTCCTTGATAGCCGGCCGCGTTGATGGTCCGCCACATCCCAGCCAAATCGATCACGCCGTCACCCATCATCCCGCGGTCAGTGAGAAGATGTCGGGTAGGCACGAGCCAATCGTCTGCGTGAAAGGCCAGTATCCTGCCATTGGCGCCACTGCGAGCGATCTCCGCGTCAAGCGCATCGTCCCACCAGACATGATGGGCATCAATCACGATGCCGACCCCCTCGCCCAACTGATCGCAGAGATCGTTGGCATGTTTCATCGAACCCATGCAGGTACGGTCTCCTACCAGCATGGGATGTAAGGGTTCAAGAGCCAGCCGGATCCCGGCTGCTCGCGCGTGCTCGAGCAATGTCGCCGCCATATCGCCGAAGCGTGCCCGGGCGTCGGCGAGGTCCCGGTCACCCTCGCGCAACCCTCCTGGGAAAAGCATCACGTGATCGGCCCCCATTGCAACAGCCTGATCGATCGCGCGCCGACCTGCCGCCAGCGCTTCGGAACGATCGCCTGCATCCGGCCCCATCAAGGGGCCAACGCGGTTGTAGCCCAGTACGAAAAGCCCGGCATCCCGGACCATTGCCCGCACTTGGGCCAGTCCGACCTTGTCGATTTCGCTTCCCCAGACGGAAACGCCCGCATAGCCGTGCGCGGCGCACCGGTCGACGAACTCGGCCATGCCGAATTGCTCGCGTACCGTTGCATGGTTCATCACAATCTGGTTGTGCACCCGCCACCTCGCTTGTACTGGATGGGTTCCATCGGCGATTACCTGCACCGTTGCGCTGGAAACGGGGTCAGGACCTGTTGCTGAAATTGTAGACGCCAAGGCTCTCGAAGATCGAATAGATGCGCTCGGCATACTTCGAGAATTCCGGATATTCTCCGAGGTGGGCGGGACGGGGACGAGGTAGGTCGATCTGGATTTCCTCGATGATCGTTCCCGGACTCTTGGACATCACAAGCACTCGGTCGGATAGGCCGACGGCCTCTTCGATGGAGTGGGTGATGAACAGAACGGTCTTGCGCGTCTCGAGCCACAGCATTTCCAGATCGTGCCGAATCTGGGTGCGCGTGATCGCATCGAGCGCACCGAATGGCTCGTCCATGAGAAGCATCGAGGGATCGTGAACCAGTGCCCGGGCGATGGATACCCGTTGGCGCATACCGCCGGAAAGCTGACGCGGATATTTGTTCTCGGCGCCTTCGATCCCCAGCCGCGCGAACAGATCCTCAGCCCTGCGGCGCATCTCGGCCTTGTCGAGCTTTCGGATTTCCTCTTGCAGCAAAACGTTCTTCAACGAGGTGCGAAAATCGAGCAGAAGGTGATCCTGGAATACGATTCCAACTTCCGAAATCGGCCGGGTCAACGGCTTGCCATCAACCTCGAGCGTGCCGCTGTCGAACTTCTCCGCAC
>CAZNHG010000484.1:0-2108 GCA_964572555.1 uncultured Devosiaceae bacterium
AGATGCGACACGCCGTGAAGCCAGGCGCCTTGGTGAGGCACTCGTTCGACAGTCGGTTGGTTTCGTCGAATTCGTCGAGCCCCCAGAGCGCGCGGCCGAAATGATAGACGTAGTAGCTTGGCCGGGAGGGGTTCAAAGCCATGGCATGTCGCGCATGAGCGACCGCCTGGTCGAATTCGCCATTACTTGCCAGCGCCCGGGCAAGAAAGAGGAGATTGTCGGCATCGCCGGGGCCGAGTTCGACGGATCGCCTCGCGGCGCGCAAGGCGCGTTGCACGTCACCGGCGACCGTTCTTGCAAGGCTGAGGGCTTGATAAGCAGTGGCCAGCGTCGGATCTAGCTCGATCGCTTTCTCGATCTTGCTTGTTGCGTCATCGAGGTCGGAAAAGTCGAGCCCATCGATCCATTCAAAGATGATGGCGATGACCTCGACCCAGCCAAGGTAGAGCCACGCAGGTGCGTACCCGGGATCAAGCTCAACCGCACGCATAAGGTCCTCGCGTGCCAGGCGCGAGTCTTCAGCGTTCAGTCGGTGCTTTCGTGCCAGGCCGCGCAGCGAAAGCTCATAGACGTCGAGGTGGCTTGGTGGGCGCCGCAAGCTATCGGCCTTCTCGGTCTCTCTGACCTCGGAGAATAGCGTGGCCACGATCTTCTCGACTATGTCGTCCTGCATTTCGTAAATTGCGGCGGCAGTCGCATCATAACGCTCGGCCCAAACATGGTTGCCGGTTTTACCGTCGACCAGCTGGGCGCTGATTCGCAGGTTCTCGCCGGCGCGGCGGACGCTGCCGGCAAGGACGTAATGCACGTCGAGGTCGTCCGCGATCTCCTTGGCACTCAGACCTCTGTCCCGGAGAGCAAATGTCGCCGAGCGCGCCATTACCGTGAGCTCGGAATTGCGGGCAAGTTCCGTGATGATGTCTTCCGCAATTCCCTCAGCCAGGAAGCGCTGCTCCTCTCCGTTGCTGAAAGGGTTGAAGGGCAGCACCGCGATGGACGGCCTGTCGGGTAGTCGGAACTTGCCACGATCGCTCACGGCGTCGTCCGGGACCATCCACCAGGTGCCAGCGCCGGCAAGAAGGAAGAGCATGGCGGCCGCAACGGCGCCCCAACGCCGTCGCTTCGTAAGCGGTCCCGGCTTGAAGGCGCGCCGTTTGGCTTGGCCCTTTTTCGGATTCACCCGGTAGACCGCTATGGGCTCGGCGAGATTCTTCACGTGTCGCTCGCCAAGGTCTTCGTAGCCGAAGGACAGTTGCTTATGAACCTGATCGAACACCGGGCGTGAGATGCAGACTTCAGCGGGTCCGGCGAGCGACTGCAGCCGGGCCGCAACGTTGACCCCATCGCCGAGCAGGTTCTCGCCGTCGATCATGACATCGCCAAGATTGACGCCGATACGGAATCGCATGCGGTGATCCTCGGGCAGACCGGCATTGCGATCCTCGACGCCCTGTTGCATCGCGACCGCACAACGCACGGCCTCGACCGGGCTCGCGAACTCGGCGATCACGCTGTCGCCGGCGCTACCGAATACGCGGCCATGATGGCTCGCGATCAGGCCTCCAACGATCTCTCGGTAGGCGCCCAGCGTGCGGGCGGTCGCGTCCTCGTCAGCCTCCATGAGGCGGCTGTAGCCGACCACGTCGGCAGCCAAAATTGCGGCAAGGCGCCGTTCCACACTGTATCTCCTTGATAGAAACACCCGCGTCCACGCGTGGGGGAATCCAGAGTTCCGAAATTGACAACGACCGATAATAGCAGCCAAACGGCAATCGTACCACTTTACCTTTGAACTCAGGCGTCCGAATGCGCCGAAGATCCGGGCGCTTCGGTCGTTTGCAGTGATTTTGCAGCGGGCTCGGGGACGCGCCGCCCGCCGCGGAGCGGGGTCAGCGCAGGGAGGCGTTGATCCGCTCGAGGGCCGCAGCACCCGGGCAGAGCTCGGCTTCGGCAAGCTGATTGAGGGGCGTGGTGGTGGTATCGAGGTAGTCGTGCAGGTCCTCGGGCTCGGGGTCGACGTAGAGCAGCCCGGTCCCGATCTCGCCCGGCCGAGGTCGCTACTGTCGAGGCTCTGCTCCGCGGGACCGGCGACGTCGCCCAATCGAGCG
>CAZNHG010000485.1:0-2107 GCA_964572555.1 uncultured Devosiaceae bacterium
CGACCTCAGGCGAGCAAACAGGAGACATGCCATGTGCGTGAACTGGCAAGGCGTCATGCCGGCGCTGATGACGGAGATGAAAGAGGACGGATCGCTCGATCTCGAAGCGACGGCGCGGCACATCGAGTCGTGCCTCGATGCCGGGTGCGAGGGGTTCATCATGCTGGGTACGCTGGGCGAGAACAGCTCGCTCAGCCTCGCGGAGAAAGAGAGCGTGGTGCGCACCGCGGTGGAGGCCGTGAACGGCCGGGCGCCGGTGCTGGCGGGGATTGCCGAATATACGACGGAACTCGCGATCGCGACGGGCAAGCAGCTCACCAGGGCAGGGGCCGAGGGGCTGATGGCGCTACCGTGCATGGTCTATCAACAGGACTCGCGCGAGGCGATCACGCACTTCAGCACGTTCGCGCGAGGCGTCGATGCGCCGGTGATGATCTATAACAACCCCGTGGGCTACAAGGTCGATCTCAGCCCGGACGACTTCGCCGTTCTGGCGGAGGTGGAGAACATCGTGGCGGTCAAGGAATCGAGCCATGACAGCCGGCGGCTGACCGACATGGTCAACCGCGTGGGTGAGCGTTACGCGCTCTATTGCGGGGTGGACGATCTCGTTCTGGAGAACACGCTGTTCGGCGCGGTCGGCTGGATTTCTGGCATGGCCAACAGTTTCCCGGCGGAAGCGGTGCACCTGTTCAATCTCGCCAAAGCCGGCAAGGTCGATGAAGCGCTGGCGATCTATCGCTGGTTCATGCCGCTGCTGCATCTCGATACGCATGTGAAGCTGGTTCAGTACATCAAGCTCGCCAACCAGATGACGGGCGAGGGTGCCGAGTGGGTGCGCGGACCGCGCCTGCCGCTGGCGGGCGAAGAGCGTGAGCGGATCGCCGGGATCATCCAGCACGCGATCGACACGCGGCCGCAGATCCGCGCCGCCGCCTAGTCCATGGCGCGGCATACCTTTACCTGCCTCGATGGGCACACCTGCGGCAACCCGGTGCGGCTGGTCGCGGGTGGCGGGCCGTTGCTCGAGGGCGCGACCATGCTGGAGCGGCGGGCGCATTTTCTCAGCGAGTATGACTGGATCCGCACCGGGCTGATGTTCGAGCCGCGCGGGCACGACATGATGTCGGGGGCGATCCTTTATCCGCCGACGCGGGATGACTGCGATATCGGCATCCTGTTCATCGAGACGTCGGGGTGCCTTTACATGTGTGGGCACGGGACCATCGGAACGGTGACCATGGCGCTCGAGAACGGGCTGATCACGCCGCGCACGCCGGGGACGGTACGGCTCGATACGCCGGCCGGCGTCGTCACCGCGACCTATCGCGCGGAAGGCGGGTATGTCGAAGAGGTGCGCATCACCAATGTGCCGGCGTTTCTGTTCGCCACCGGGCTGACGGCCGATGTGCCGGGGCTGGGGGCGTTGAGCGTCGATGTCGCTTACGGCGGCAATTTCTATGCGATTGTCGATCCGCAGGACACGTTCTCGGACATTGCCGACGTGACGGCTGCCGATCTTGTGCGCTGGAGCCCGCAGTTGCGCGGTGCGCTCAATGCGGCGCACGACTTCGTGCATCCGGAGAACCCCGATATCTGCGGGCTGACGCATGTGCTGTGGACCGGGGCGCCGACCGTGGACGGGGCGACGGCGCGCAATGCCGTTTTCTACGGCGACCGGGCCATCGACCGTTCGCCATGCGGCACGGGCACCTCGGCGCGCATGGCGCAGTGGGCGGCGAAGGGCAAACTCGAGCCGGGCGACAGCTTTGTGCACGAGAGCATTATCGGCTCGACGTTTTCCGGGCGCGTGGAGAGCACGACGAGCGTCGGGGCCATCGACGCGATTGTGCCGTCCATTAGCGGGTGGGCGCGGCAGACCGGGTTCAACACGATTTTCATAGATGATCGCGATCCGTTCGCGCACGGGTTTCAGGTGATTTAGGCGGTTCGGTTTTGGCGGAGGAGAATCGCTGCTCTATCTCCCCCCGATGTGGGGGAGACGTGAAATCTTATGTCTTAGCGCAGCTAAGTCTTAGATTTCACCAGAGGGGGGTATCTCCACCAGTGTTGTATCGTGTGGCTCCACCCCTCCCCATCCCTCCCC
>CAZNHG010000486.1:0-2104 GCA_964572555.1 uncultured Devosiaceae bacterium
GCTGGCGGACCTTGGCCTTCTCGTCATTGGGCAGGCCCGTCGGCATCGGCCCGGCGGGGACAAAGACAGCCGGAAGATGCCCGAAGGTGAGCGCCCCGATCAGAAGGCCGGGGACGATCTTGTCGCAGATGCCGAGATAGACCGCGGCGTCGAACATGTTGTGGCTCAGCGCGACACCGGTCGCCATGGCGATGACATCGCGCGAGAACAGCGAGAGGTCCATGCCCGGCTGGCCCTGGGTGACACCGTCGCACATGGCCGGCACGCCGCCGGCGACCTGGGCGGTATGCCCGATCTCGCGGGCGGCCTGCTTGATGATGTCGGGATAGGCGCCATAGGGCTGATGCGCCGACAGCATGTCGTTATAGGCGTTGACGATACCGAGGTTGAGCGCCGTGTCGCCGGCGAGATGGGCCTTGTCGGACGGGCCGCACGCGGCGAACCCGTGGGCGAGATTGCCGCAGCTCAGCGTGCCCCGGTGCACGCCCTGCCGGCGCTGGGCCTCGAGCTTGTCGAGATAGGTCCGGCGCGACAACTCGCTTCGCGCCGCAATACGGTCTGTAACGGCCTGAATCGTCTTGTTCACGGACATCTTCGCTTCCTTTTCGCCCCGTTGCGCGCGGGCTCAGGGGCACCAATAGATGTTGACGGGTTTGTCGGTCTGCCGCAGCACGGCGCGGACGGGCATGTCGCTCACGGGTCCGTCGCCGAGGGCGGTTTCGAGGGCATCGGCCTTCTTGTCCCCTTCAATATGAAGGTAAAGGCTGCGCGTGGCCAACAGATACGGCAGCGTCAGGGTGACGCGCGGCTCGTCGGCGCCGGGATCGCGGGCGGCGACCGCCGGGCCTTCATCGGTGAGCGCGGCATCGAGCGCGGTTGCGCCGGGGAAGAACGATGCGGTGTGCCCGTCCCCGCCCATGCCGAAGATGACGGCATCGAAGGGATGCGGGACGCGGGCCTGAAGCGCACACGTCTCAGCGATGCGTCCGGCATCCGGCGCGTCCCCGCCGGTGAAAAGCGGCACGAACTGCGCGGCGGCGGCCGGGCCCTGCAGCAGGTTCTTCATCACCAGCCGGGCGTTGGAGCGATCCGAGCTCTCATCGACCCAGCGCTCGTCGACGAGGGTGACGGCCACCTTGCTCCAGTCGAGACCGTTGCGCGTCGCGAGATCGCGAAAGAACCGCGCGGGCGTCGACCCGCCGGAGACGGCGAGCGATGCCGCCCCGCGTTCGGCAATTCCGGCCTTCAGGTCGGCGGCGACGGCGTCGGCGAGGGCCGCGGCCAGCGTTTCGCTGTCTGTCTGGTCGTGGCGGTCGATCATCAGAAGTCGCTTTCCTCGTGCCAGGTGCGGCCGTCACGTTCGATCAAAGCGATGGACCCGGTGGGGCCCCAGGTGCCGGCGGTATAGGGCTGCGGCGCATCGCCGGAGGCGTCCCAGGCCTGCCGGATCGGGTCGATCCAGCGCCATGCCTCCTCGAGCTCGTCGCGGCGCATGAACAGGGTCTGGTTGCCGCGCACCACGTCCATGAGAAGCCGCTCATAGGCCTCCGGCGTCCGGTCGGTGAAGGTCTCGGCATAGCTCAGGTTGAGATTGACCTCGCGCAGGCGCAGGCCGCCGGGTCCGGGATCCTTGATCATCATGAACAGCTTGACGCCCTCGTCCGGCTGCAGCCGGATGACCAGCTTGTTGGCGTTGGGCGCGCCGTTGAGATGATCGAAAATCGAGTGCGGGATCTCGCGGAACTGGATGACGATCTCGGACATGCGCTTGGAGAGCCGCTTGCCGGTGCGGATGTAGAAGGGCACGCCGGACCAGCGCCAGTTCTCGACCTCGGCCTTGAGGGCGACGAAGGTTTCGGTTCGCGAGCCCTTCTTCTCCTCGGGCAACTCCTCCTGGTAGCCGGCGACGGCCGTATTCTCGGAGGCAACGCCCTTGTACTGGCCGCGTACGGTGGCGCGCCCGACCTGGTCGCCCGAGATCGGCTTGAGCGATCTCAGGACCTTGAGCTTTTCGTCACGCAGTGCGTTGGCGTCGGCCGAGGCGGGCGGCTCCATCGCCACCAGGCAGAGGAGTTGGAGAATGTGGTTCTGCACCATGTCGCGC
>CAZNHG010000487.1:0-2104 GCA_964572555.1 uncultured Devosiaceae bacterium
CTGAACGAGGAGAAGCGATGAGCAAGCCTAAACGGTCCAAGCGCAACATTTCCGGCTGGCTTGTGCTGAACAAGCCTTACGACATGTCCTCGACCGAGGCCGTGGGCAAGGTGCGCTGGCTGTTCCAGGCGAAAAAGGCGGGACACGCGGGCACGCTCGATCCGCGTGCCACCGGCATCCTGCCCATCGCGCTGGGCGAGGCGACCAAGACCGTTCCCCAGGTGCAGGACGGCACCAAGGTCTATCGTTTTACGGTTCTGTGGGGCACGGCGACGAATACCGACGACGCCGAAGGGGAGGTGATCGCCACCTCTGGCGCGCGCCCGGACCGCGCGGCCATCGAGGCGGCGCTGCCCGGCTTCACCGGCACCATCACCCAGGTCCCGCCGGCCTTTTCCGCCATCAAGATCAAGGGCGAACGTGCCTACGACCTCGCCCGCGCCGGCGATACGCCTCAGATGCCGTCGCGCGAGGTCGTCATCGACAGGTTCGAGCTGGTCGAGGCTGACGAGGACACCGCCACGTTCGAGGTGACCTGTGCCAAGGGCACCTATATCCGCGCGCTCGCCCGCGATCTCGCCGAGGCGCTCGGTACCAGGGGCCATGTGGGCATGCTGCATCGTGCCCGGGTCGGCCATTTCACCGATGCAACAGCGATCACGCTCGATGCCCTCGAGGCCGCCGAAGGCGCCGGCCGCGACGCCCTGCTGCAGCCGGTCGCCAGCGGGCTGGGCGATCTGCCCGAAATCCGCCTCGACGCGCGCCAGGCCGCGACCATCCGGCTGGGCAACCCGGTGCTGCTGACCGGCGCCGACGCGCCGGTGACCCTTGAGACGGCATGGGCGAGCTGCAAGGGCGAGGCGGTGGCCATCGGCTATGTCGATAAGGGCCAGTTCAAGCCCAGCCGCGTGATCCTTGCGACCTAGAGCGTGTCCGGGAAAAGTGGTGACCACTTTTTCGGTTCGGACGTGCGACAAAACAAGGACTTGAGGGTGTCGGGCTGAATGCAATTCGGCCCGACACCCTCGAGGGTCCGGACGCTGGATCGTTCTCGACCGGAACGGAAAAAATTCCAGACCGGTTCCCGGCGTCATAATCTTTGCATTCGCCGCGAATTTGGACTATACGGGCGCCATCCGCGGACTGTGATCCGCGGGGATTCACGGCCCTGTGCTGGACGACATCCCGGCCAAGGGCGGCCCCGATCCTCGAAAGTACTGAAAGGATTTGTGCGATGTCGATCACTGCTGAACGCAAGGCAGAGCTCATCAAGGAATTCGCCACCAAGCCGGACGACACCGGTTCGCCGGAGGTCCAGGTTGCGGTTCTCACCGAGCGCATCACCAATCTGACCGAGCACTTCAAGACCCACGGCAAGGACAATCACTCCCGCCGCGGCTTGCTGAAAATGGTCAGCCAGCGCCGTCGCCTGCTCGACTATGTCAAGCGCAACGACGACAAGCGCTATCGCGACCTGATCGGTCGGCTCGGGATACGCCGCTAGAGCGCGGACCCCTTGCAAGGCGCGGGACAGTGTGGCCCGCGCCTTGATTGTATCGGACGGGGTTCCCCGTCCACCGGACACCGCCCGATCGGGGCGATGTCCAAGCCGCGGGGGCCCCGGTCCCCGATGAAACTGTCCGGCTCGTGTGAGGCGTGGCAGGATCGTTGGCTGCTTTCGCTTGTGAGAATGAAAGCCGCTTGCCGTCTTGCCCACGTTTCGCCCCGCCGGCCGAAACCGGTGCCGTTGCGGGCAGGTGAGCACCAGGGGGTGCGTTACCGCCGGCGGCATAGCCGGAACGGCTTTTGCCGTTCCGCACGATGAATGGAAAAGACGAAGACAATGTTTGATCATCACAAAGTAGAACTTGACTGGGGCGGCCAGCCGCTGACCCTCGAGACGGGTACGATCGCCCGCCAGGCCGACGGCGCCGTGCTGGCGACCCTCGGAGACACCGTGGTTCTCGCCACGGTCGTCAGCGCCCGCGAACCGCGGGCGGGGCTGGATTTCTTCCCTCTGACCGTGAACTATCAGGAAAAGACCTTCGCGGCCGGCAAGATTCCCGGCGGCTATTTCAAGCGCGAAGGGCGCCCGACCGAGGCC
>CAZNHG010000488.1:0-2087 GCA_964572555.1 uncultured Devosiaceae bacterium
GCGCGGGAACTCGCGGCGCGGCTCGGTAACGCAAAGATTTGCGTCAGCCACGAGGGCGGCGCCGAATACGGCTTCCCGCACCGGGGTATCCGCGACGGCGACCGCTTTTCGTTCGGGTCCGCCGTGCTCACGGCGCGCTTTACGCCAGGCCACACGCCGGAGCATCTCGCCTATCTGGTCGCCGAGAAGGGCAGGGAGGACAGCCCCTGGGGTGTGCTCACTGGCGATTCTCTGTTCATCGATTCCGTTGGCCGCCCGGACCTGCTCGGCGACGAGATGAGCCGGCAGCTCGCCGATCAGCTCTTCGAGACCATGCGCGAGTTCTATCTCGGCCTCGGCGACGAGGTCATCGTCTACCCCTGTCATGGCGCCGGCTCGGCATGCGGTCCCGACATCGGAGATCGACTCTCCAGCACCATCGGCTACGAGCGCCGCCACAACCCGTACCTGCAATGCGAAACGGTGGACCAATTCAAGGACATGATCTTCGCCGAGGCGCCACCGGTGCCAAGGCACTACCCGCGGCTGAAGAGAGTCAACGCAAAGGGGCCCGAGATCCTGGGCACGGGGCCGCTGGCACCCGCGCTGCCGCCGGACGCCTTCAAGGCGGCGATCGGGCGTGGCGACGCGACGCTGGTCGACACGCGCGACATGCTCGCTTTTGGCGGCGGCCACATCGGTGGCGCCCTGAACATCCCTTGCAGCCCGATCTTGTCGGTCTGGGCGGGTTGGTTGCTCGATCCCGAGAAGCCGGTCCTGCTCGTGCTGGAGTCCGATTCGGAGCTCGCCCGGGTTACGTCCCTGCTCGTGCGCACCGGTCATTCCAACATCGCCGGCTACCTCACCGGCGGTATGGCGGCCTGGACCACGGCAGGATTCGAGATCCAAAAACTCGGCGAGATGAGCGTGCATGAGCTCAAAACTGCCGATGACGAGGTCCAGATCCTCGACGTGCGCGCGCCCGACGAATGGTCCGACGGACATATCCCGGGTGCCAAACACTGTTTCGTTCCCGAGATTCTGGAGCGCCTGCCTTCGGTCGATCGGCAGCGCCCGGTCGCCGTCTACTGCGACAGCGGCTACCGCGCGCACATCGCAGCGAGTCTGTTGTTGACCAAGGGCTTTACCGATGTGCGCGCCGTGCCGGGCAGCTGGCAGGCGTGGACCGCCGCCGGCTACCCGATCGAGGGCGAGGGCTGAACCGACTTGGCGCGCAAAAAACCGGCATCGTCATCAGGAGAACGTCATGGTCGATCGCATCAAGATCAACGACCAGCTGAGCGTGGGCAACGTCCATCCGGATGAAGCGGACCTGGAGACGCTGGCCAAGGAAGGCTTCAAGGCGATCGTCAATTTGCGCGCTCACGACGAACCGAAGCAGCCGCTCGATCCGGATGCGGAGGGCGAGCGGGTGCGCGCGCTCGGCATGGAATACCTGCATTACCCGGTGACCAGTGACACCATCGACGTGGAGGTCGTCGATGCGTTTCGCGAACAGATCGGGGACCTGCCGCGTCCGGTGTTCGCTCACTGCAAGTCGGGGATGCGATCCGGTGCCTTCATCATGATGCACGTCGCCGCCGAAGCTGGCATGAGGGGCGACGAGACGCTCGAGAAGGCGAAGGAAATGGGCTTCGAGTGCGACTCCGTGGAACTCGAGCAGTTCGTCAGGACCTATGTCGACGAACGCCGCAAAGTGGCCTGAGCGGCACCCACAGCACGCTACCGCCGTTGAGAGTGCGAAGCCCGGACGCGCCCGCGCGGCGGCTGATCATTCGGCCGCTTTGGGCCGCCCGCGGAAGAGGAACTCGCGGCCGACCTTGACCCGGGGCTCGCCGTCGTACGCGATCACGTCGGCGGTGGCGTAGGTCTCGCTCCACAGCTCGGGCAGGTACGAGCCCGTGCCGACGATGTCGATCGGCGCCTGGACGCTCGCCATGAGCTTGCATTTTCTGGGGGAAAAGCCGGAGCTCACGATGATCTTGACCCGCTCGAACCCCGCCTCGTCGAGCCGTTCGCGCATGTGGAAGATGGCCGCCGCGGTGACGCCGGTGCCCACCAGCCAGCGCAGCTCCGTCTCGGTGCGA
>CAZNHG010000489.1:0-2070 GCA_964572555.1 uncultured Devosiaceae bacterium
ACGTTTCAAAGACCGGCGCAATACCATTTAGCGCATCGTGCATAGCCAGGTGAATGGCGTCCCCTTCGCCGGCTGGATGAATCGTTGCGGTTATTATTCCCTGTTGGAATTGAGCTTCCCGGCTGTAGGGATCGGTTACTTCGATCTGGTAAATCGACTGTCTGACGTCAGCGCCTACCGGAACGATATGAGGGTTTGAGCAACGGAGGATTTCTGGTTCATCGGAGCCGTCAAGGAGCGAAGATGAACAAGAAATCTGGAACATCGAAGGATGCCGCTGACAAGCTGGTCAGGGGCATCAAGCGCAAGACCCGCAAGCACTACTCAGCCGAGGAGAAGATCCGCATTGTGCTGGCGGGCCTGCGCGGTGAGGAGAGCATAGCGGCGCTGTGCCGTCGCGAGGGGATTGCCCAGAGCCTCTACTACAGCTGGTCGAAGGAGTTCCTCGAGGCCGGCAAGCAGCGGCTAGCCGGCGACACGGCGCGCCGGGCCACGGTGCCGGAGGTCAAGGAGCTGCGCTCGGAGGCCGCGGCGCTCAAGGAGGTGGTTGCGGAACTCACCCTGGAGAACCGGCTGCTCAAAAAAAGCATGATCGGCGGTGGGGAGGACGAGGGATGAGATACCCCGCCTCAGAGAAGCTCGAGATCATCCGCACGGTGGAAGCCTCGCACCTGCCTGTGAAGCGAACGCTGGCGATGCTCGGCATCCCGAGCAGCACGTATTACGACTGGTATGCCCGCTGGGTTGATGGCGGCATCGAGGCCCTGACGGACCGGTCGCCGCAGCCGCGGTCAGTCTGGAACCGCATCCCGGACGAGGTCCGCGAGGACTTTGTCGAGTTCGCGCTGGAGCACGAGGAGCTGACGCCGCGGGAACTGGCGGTCAAATATACCGATGAGAAAAGGTACTTTGTCTCGGAATCCTCGGCTTACCGCATCCTCAAGGCGGAAGATCTGATCACGGCTCCGGCCCATGTCGTAATCCGTGCTGCCGACGAGTTCAGGGACAAGACCGGCCGGCCGAACGAGCTCTGGCAGACCGACTTCACCTATCTCAAGGTCATCGGCTGGGGTTGGTTCTATCTCTCGACGATCCTCGACGACTACAGCCGTTACATCATCGCCTGGAAGCTCTGCACCACGATGAAGGCCAGCGATGTGACAGACACGCTCGAACTGGCCCTGCAGGCTTCCGGCTGTGATCAGGCGATCGTTGTCCGCAAGCCGAGGCTGCTCAGCGACAACGGCTCATCCTACGTGGCAGCCGATCTCGCTGGTTACCTCGAGGCCAGGCGCATGGGCCATGTCCGCGGCGCCCCGCATCATCCGCAAACCCAGGGCAAGATCGAGCGCTGGCACCAGACCCTGAAGAACCGCATCCTGTTGGAAAACTACTTCCTGCCGGGCGACCTCGAGCGGCAGATCGCGGCATTCGTCGACCACTACAACAACCGCCGCTACCACGAGAGCCTCGGCAACCTGACGCCGGCCGATGTCTACCACCGCCGAGGCGCGCAGATCCTGAAAATGAGAGAGGAGATCAAGAAACAGACGATCCGGAAACGACGCTTGCGGCACCAATCCGCCGCCGCCTAACCTGAGACAGAAAACGAACCAGAGCCTCCGTTACGAAAGCGCCAAAGCTCTCCGGAAAACTTTGACGACGGACAGGGAACTCTTGGCAAGAACGTCGCCGAGTTTCTTTCAGAACGCCTCGATCTCCAGATCGTCCATCATGAATTGATCGAAGAACATTTCAATCGGCAGGAAACTAAGCGGCCCAGCGACGTCTACCGGCATTTGGACAGCAGCTCCAACAACGACCGAAAGGCAGGCGCCGGCGGCTACATGACGCCCCTTGACGTGCTGGAGCTCGCCAAGCAGGGCAACGTGATCCTGAGAGGTTGGGGCGCCGCCCGCCTGCTCAGAGCGGTTCCTCATGTCATGTGCGTGCGAATCTGTGCGCCTATGGAAAATCGCGTCGCAGAGATCGCACGGCGTCTCGGGGTAACCGAGGCCGCCGCACGCCGCGAAATCCGGCAAAACGACGCACAACATGCCACCGTCTTTT
>CAZNHG010000490.1:0-2069 GCA_964572555.1 uncultured Devosiaceae bacterium
GGTTGCGCACTTCACGCCCACGCCGTGCTTCTTGATGGCGTTGGCGGCATCGACCGTGATCTGGTCGTCCGTGGCGTCCCGGCTTTCGATGCCGAGATCGTAGTACTCGAGATCGATGTCGAGATAAGGGGTGATCAGCTTGTCCTTGATATACTGCCAGATGATCCGGGTCATCTCGTCGCCGTCGAGTTCGACGACCGGATTTGCCACTTTGATTTTGCTCATGAACTGCTCCGCCACGGAGGTTGGGGTTGGGCGCCGGGACGTACCGGCAGCGGTTTCCGCGCCCCTATAGCACCGGTCGGCGCAAGAGCAAAGGCGCGGCGGCTCTGCGGCAGTGGATGCTTGACACTGTGTAGTTACACTATACCTTGGTGGGATGACCGAGAATTTCGCGGACTGCCTGGTTCTCAATACCGTTATGGCCGCACGGGCGCTGACGCGCCGGTATGACAAGGTGCTCAAGCCCCACGACGTCTCGGTCATCCAGTTCACGGTTCTCATGACCGTTCGCGACTGCCCCGAGATGTCGGTCAACGGCATGGCGGGGCGCATCGCGATGGACCGCACGACGCTGTTGCGCAATCTCGACCTGTTGGAACGCCGCGGCCTTGTGCGCGGCTTCAAGCCCGAGAAGGGCAACATCCGTCATTATGCGTTGACCACAAAGGGTGAGGCGCTGCTCGGCCAGCTTATTCCGAAGTGGCAAGTGGCGCAGGCGGAAATCCGGGAACTGGTCGGCGATTGCGACCCCGATGAGTTGCTCGGTGCTCTGCGTGCGCTGACCCACGGGCGGGCGCCGGAGAGCAGGAGCGCCTGATTTTGACGTGTTTTCAATGGCCTGAATGGAGACCATGATGCAGACCGATGATCCCGTCGTAGTGACCGGCATGGGCGCCGTCAGCCCGCTTGGCGTGGGTGTGGAGACCAACTGGGAGCGACTGAGGGCAGGCATGGGCGGGATCACCGCCAATGACCGGTTCGACGTGAGCGCATATGCCTGCCGGATTGCAGGGCTGGTGCCCACCAAGGAGAAGGATGAACACGGCTTCGATCCGCGCGACTGGATCGAGGGCAAGGACATCAAGAAGATGGACCGGTTCATCCAGTACGGCCTCGCCGCGGCGGCGCAGGCCATCGAGCAGGCCGGCTGGACCCCCGATACCGAGGAAGAACAGGCCTCCACCGCGACGATCATCGGCTCGGGCGTGGGGGGCTCGCCCCTCATGGCGGAGACCGCGCAGACCATCGCCGAACGCGGGCCGGGCCGGCTGTCGCCGTTCACTGTCCCCGCGTTCCTCGCAAATCTGGCCGCTGGCTGGGTTTCCATCCGCTATGGCTACACAGGACCTATCGGTACGCCGGTGACCGCTTGCGCCGCCTCGGCACAAGCAATCGGCGACGGATTGCGGCTCATCCATACCGGCGAGGCCGAGGTCGTGGTGTGCGGCGGGGCCGAGGGGTCGGTCGATCCGATCTCCATTGGCGGCTTTTCGGCCGCGCGCGCCTTGTGCACGGCCTACAACGACACACCTGAAACCGCATCGCGCCCGTTCGATGCGGACCGGGCCGGCTTCGTGCTGTCCGAAGGCGCCGCGGCGCTGGTGATCGAGAAGCTCAGCCACGCCAAGGCACGCGGGGCGACGCCCCTGGCGATCCTGTCGGGCTACGGGACGTCGGCTGATGCCTACCATCTCACGGCCGGGCACCCGGAAGGGCTGGGTGCTCAGACCGCGATGCGGCAAGCGCTCAAAATGGCCGGTACGGACACGTCCGAAATCGACTACGTCAATGCGCACAGCACCTCGACCCAGGTGGGTGACGCGGCGGAGATCGCCGCGATTGCGCGGATATTCGAGGGTCGCGGCGAGGATCTGGCCGTCTCTTCGACCAAGGGTGCAACCGGGCATCTGCTCGGCGCGGCCGGGGCGATCGAGGCAGTCTATTCGGTGCGTGCCATAATGGATGGGCAGGTGCCGCCGACGATCAATCTCGAGCATCCGGACGAAGAAGCGGCGCGCTTCGATCTCGTCGCCAAGACATCCAAGGCCAAGGACCTCAAGCACGTC
>CAZNHG010000491.1:0-2061 GCA_964572555.1 uncultured Devosiaceae bacterium
GCTTCACGGCGCTGGCGGAGAACCTCCAGAACGCGCTCTGGACCCTCGGCGGCGTGCCCGGCGAGCATCGCACCGACAGCCTCTCGGCGGCTTACCGGAACCTCGACTCCGAAGCCGCGGCGGATGTCACCCTGCGCTACGAGGCCTTCTGCGCCCACTACGGCATGCTCGCGAGCCGCAACAATCCCGGCGAGGCGCATGAGAACGGCTCGGTTGAGGCGCACAACAACCACCTGAAGGTCGCGCTCGACCAGGCGCTGATCCTGCGCGGAACTCGCGACTTCGCCGAGCTTGACGACTGGCGTCGCTTCGTCGACGAGTTGGTCGCCCGCCGTAACCGGCGGCGGGAAGCCGCGGTGCGCATCGAGATGGCGGCGCTCAGGCCGCTGCCGGCGCGCCGCACCACCGACTTCACCGAGGTGGTTGCGCGGGTCACGAAGACCGGCGGCTTCCTGGTTCATCAGGTCTTCTACTCCGCGCCCTCGCAGCTGATCGGCAAGCGCTTGCGGGTCCATGTCTACGACGACCGGATCGAGGCTTTCCTCGGCGCCACCCATGTCGTCACCCACCCGCGCCGTCGGGGTCGTGATGACGGCATGCGTGTCCACTGCGTCAACTATCGGCATGTCATTCACGCCCTGCGCCGCAAGCCGCAGGCGCTCGCCGGATCGGTCTATCGCGATGGCCTGTTCCCGCGCTCGGAGTATGCCGAGGTCTGGGCCGCGCTGTCCGGCGCCTTGCCGCGCCGGGACGCCTGCCGCCGCATGGTCGATCTGCTCTGGCTCGCCCATGACGAGGGCTGCGAGGCTGAACTGGCCACGCTGATCGCAGAAAGCCTCGGCCGGGGCGAACTGCCCGAGGCCCATGCCCTGAGAGAGAAGCTGGAGCCGCGACGCCGGGCACTCCCGGACGACACGCCCGTCACGCTTACCGATCTGGGCAGCTTCGACGCCTTGCTGGAGGGCTGCGCATGACTGCCCCCGCCACCCCGCGCCCCGTCGATGTCCACGCGCTGCCCGCCATGCTCACCGCGCTCCGCTTGCCCAGCTTCCAGCGTCACTGGCCAGTGCTGGCCGGGCGCGCAGACGCTGAGGGCTGGCCGGCATCCCGCTTCCTCGCCGCCCTTGCCGAACTCGAGCTGGCCGAACGCGATGCCCGGCGCATCCAGCGCCATCTCCAGCAGTCCCAGTTGCCCGGAGGCAAGACGCTCGCCACCCTCGACTTCAAGGTCCTGCCCGGGGTGACCCGGGCTCGCATCGAGGCGCTGGCCGCAGGGGATTGGATCGAGACCGGCGCCAACCTCATCGCCATCGGCAACTCGGGCGCCGGCAAGAGCCATGTCCTGTGTGCCATCGGCCACGCCCTCGTCGAGGCCGGAAAACGCGTCCTCTACACCAGCACCACCGACATGGTGCAGAAGCTTCAGGCCGCGCGCCGCGACCTCGCCCTCGAGGCCGCCCTCGCAAAGCTCGACAAGTTCGACCTGATCATCCTCGACGACATCACCTACGCGCAGAAGGATCAGGCCGAGAGCTCCGTGCTCTTCGAGCTCATCGCCAGGCGCTACGAGACCAGAAGTCTCGCCATCGCGGCCAATCAGCCCTTCAGCGCCTGGGACAGGGTCTTCCCCGACCAGGCCGTCACCGTCGCCGCCATCGACCGGCTCGTTCACCACGCCACTATCCTCGAGATGAACGGCGACAGCTATCGGCGCCGCGCCGCCGCCGAACGACGACCAGCCGTGGTTGACGCTCGAGCGACAACCTCCGGCGACAGCCTCGACCCCGCCACCAGCGACAACATGAAGGAGAACAGCGCCCACTAACCGATCCGATCGCAGCGGCAAGCACCGGCCATCTTGGTTGTCGGCAACGGACAAGGAGGTTGACGCTCTACAGGCTCCGGCACCCCGGTGGTGGAACGAATTCTGCAGGCGACTTCACCCTGCGAGCCGGCCGGCGTGCGTGTTCAGGAAGAACTGCGCGAAGACCGGCCCCGAGGCCGCCCCGAGTGCCCGGGCATTGCCGCCGATCACGCCGCTCTCGATCCGGAGCGGGGTCA
>CAZNHG010000492.1:0-2052 GCA_964572555.1 uncultured Devosiaceae bacterium
CGTCCTGCGCCAAGGCCGGCGTGGTCATTAACCCAATCGCTGCCAGCCCGACAACCAGGCCATGCGTGATGGTCATTGCCAGGTTCCTCCTTGTCGTTATGGGTGAGGCACCCTAACAGGGGGCGGTAGCGAAGGCGATGGGGTCACCGACGGTCGCTCAGCGCCTTGGCGTGGAGAAGAAGAGGGCGCGAGTCATCTTCCTCCAGGCGGGCACGCAGGAACCGGGCGGTCTCATCGCCGACCAGTGCCGCCCATTTGTCGTTGAGTGCACGGGCACGTTCGGCGCTATCGAGTCCGTCCCACGGGCCTTCAAAGACCTGAGAGCGCCTAGCTCCATCTCTGGTGGTGACCATCACGTCGGCCGGAAACACCCCGCGCTCTTGGTGTTCGGCCTCCATTTCACTATCCGGCTCAATCGTGCATAAATCCATGAGCGCGAGAACATCCGGATTGCTCAGGGCCGAGGGATCGAAATCGGCGAGAACCGAACGCTTGCGCACCAGCGCGCTTGCCACCGCGTAAGCAAGGCTGAACCGCGCTGCGGCATGTGTCGAAAGACTGCGGGTACGCAATGAGGTGGCACTGGATTGCTTGACCCGGACGGTTACCGCGCGGATCGTGTCGGGGGAGAGGTCGGATGCCAGTGTAAGGGCCGCGCGTACGGCGGCTTGGGCCCCGAAATTCACCGGAAACCGTTTGATTTGATAACACCAAAGCGCTTCATCGACCTCGGGCGCGTCCAGGTAGGCCGGGTTGGAGGTGTCAAAGCCGAAACTGGCAAGCCAGCCGCGCGCGCCGGTCAGCGCTGCTGCAGGGCCGGTGGCACCATTCTCTGCCAACAAGACGCTGTGCACAGCGTGGTGGGCAGATAAACCCACGGCAGTGTCCTTGTCGGTACTAAAGCTGCTGACTTCGGGGTCCATTGCCGCCAGCAGACCCGCTGGGAGTGCGGCTGCGGCAATGGCAGCGGCATTGATCGCAGTCTCGATACTGGTGTCAAGGATATAGGCTCCGGCAAAGGCTGCCGCCACGGGGGCGCCGAGACTGGTGGTGCGAAAGCCTACGCGGCCGGCACGATGGCCCCGGCCAAGTGCTCGCAATAGCGCAAGATTGGCCGCGAGGGCCAACCGCATGCCCTGTCGCAATCGCGCACTCGATACACCACGCGCTTGGGCCAGCGCTATCAATGCGGGCGCAACAACCACGGCAGCGTGGCCATTATTGCGACCGTCGATGAGCACTTCCTGAAAGTCGAGCGCCTCGGCGGCTGTCCCGTTAAGCAAGGCCGCATCGAGCGGATGGACCAAACTTTCGGTGCCGCCCCATACTGTCGCCTTTCCAGGCCGCATCGGGGCGAGGGCGGTCGCATCAATGGCGGCGGCTCCGACGCCTTTGGTCCGGGCATGCATGGCAATAGCAATGGTATCGAGCAGAAGGTTGTCGATGTGGCGCCGTTGCCTATCATCAAGAACGGCGTCGGCATCCTGCCAAAGCCATTGCCAGAACTTGCGATCCTCAGCGGTGGTCATAGCCCGCTCCCAATCCGAAGGTCATGGCTGGATAGAGGGTTTCGCTTCTCGTGACAACTGGCTTGACCGGTTTGAACAACCCGCGTTTTCTGGGTGCCGTTGGCTCGCATTTTTTGCTGCCGTTCGACCTCCAAGGGTGACATAATTCCTTGCCCGACATGCTAGGCTCAGGACTTCGGTAACGGGTCCGTCTCAGTCAAGGCATTTCACGTAAATAGTCTGATCCCGCCGAAGCAGGGGAGTGGCGTCGATCATCAGCGTGTCAGGCGGGCCGTCGTTTGCCGCCAGGTGACTGAAAATCCTGTCGAAAACGCCCATCTCCGTCCAGCGCCAGAACCGGTTGTAGAGCGTCTTGTGCGGGCCGTATCCAGGTGGAGCATCGCGCCATTGAAGGCCGTGTTTCAGGACGTAGATAATGCCCGAAATCACCCGCCGGTCATCAACACGCGGCACCCCATGAGACCTTGGAAAGAACGGCTCGATCTTCGACTTGAGGGCCAGGTAGGTGCGCATGCAGCCGCGT
>CAZNHG010000493.1:0-2047 GCA_964572555.1 uncultured Devosiaceae bacterium
CATGACCATCACCGCGACGCTCGCGGGTGCCATCGGCTTTCTCTCCCAGTTCGCGCTGTTCTTCGGCATGGGCCGCGACAGCCGCAACCCCTTGGGCCTGGTCGGCACGCTCGCGCTCATGATCCTCGCCCCGCTCGCCGCCATGCTCGTGCAGATGGCGATCTCGCGCACCCGCGAGTACGTCGCCGATCGCGGCGGCGCCGAGATCTGCGGTCATCCCTTGTGGCTCGCCCGGGCGCTGCGCAAGATCGAGCAGCTGGCCGGCCGGGTCACCAACGAGACCGCCGAGCGCAACCCCGCGTCAGCGCACCTGTTCATCATCAATCCGCTGCACATGGGCGGCGGCCTGAGCAATCTGTTCCGCACCCACCCGCCGACCGACGATCGCGTCCGCCGCCTGCGCGCGCTGGCCGGCGAAGCCGCCGCCCCCGACCGCGGCCCCTGGGGGTGACGGACGATCTTCGACACCGATTCCCGGTTCCCGCGGCGCTTTCCCCGGGCCGACGCCCGGCCCGAACATCCCTCTTCAACGTCGCTAGCAGAACGCTATTCGTTGATTTTCAATGCCTTGCTGGGTTCGTTTGGATTTTCGACCCCGTGCACTCACGCTCATAAGCCCGATCGACACGCTGCGCGTAAAAACCGCCATGCTATTAGGCACAATTTCCTACGTCCTGTCAACCTTCCCCGTCTGTTCCCCCATCTGCCGCCGGCAGCCGCTTGCGGGCCGCAAGGCGCGACCTCCGTCGAGACGCATGGGCACGATCGTTGCTGACCCAACTCGCACGTCCAGCGTGTTCGGAGATCAGTCGTCGTGGTCGATCAGCGTGAAGATCTCCAGGGCCGTTTCGACGCCGCGCAGGGGGTGGTGGCCAAGCGAAACCATCTCGTTTGGAAAGCATCTTGGGAATGCCGAGGAGACAAGAACCCATCGGCCTAACTCTCTGCACTTGGCAGCCAGGCGTGCGGCTTCGTTGGCGGCTGCACCGACCACCGTGAACTGCATGCGTTGAGCAATCCCGAGGTTGCCATACATCACGTCGCCGACGTGCAAAGCGAGACCGAATTCCAGCGGCCGTTTGCCTTCGGCTTCGCGCCGTTGGTTCAGGGCATCGACGCACGCCCGGGCGTCCCGGGCCGCCGCAAGTGCCGCAGCACAGGCGCCTTCTTCGCGAAAGCAGGCTTCGCCGAGCGGCCTCTCGGTGCCACCGATCGCGAAGATCGCGAACACCGCATCGCCGATATAGCTCAGAATTTCCCCACCATGCGCCAACACCGCTCCGGCGGTGCAGTCGAAGAATTCATTCAAGGTGCGAAAGAATTCTTCCACCGGCACTGACCGGGAAAGGCGGGTCGAACCTTGCAGATCGCAGAGCCAGATGACGGCGTGTATCTTTTCGCCTTCCCCGCGCTTCGTCTGGCCCGCCAGAACGCGCTCGCCAGTGCGTTCGCCGAGATAGGCCTTCAGTAGGGCCTCTGCCGAGCGCTGCATGGCCGGTTCCACGCGCACCACCGTTGGACCGTCCCGGAAAATCGTGCGAACGGAGCCGTTGCAGTTCAATCTCCGGCACGTTTGAGCCGGGCGCCGATCCCGCGCATGAGATGGGCCATCAGCAGCATCACGCCGCCCGCAAGGATGCACGCCGTGGCGACCAGCCAGGGTAAGATGGATGGCCAGATGACAATCACTGCGCCCAGGGCGGTGAACGCGATCCCCGGGATCATCACCAGGCCGGAAAGGGGCTTTTCCATCATCCCCCTGCAGGTTTCTGCCATCGGGCACATCGGCACCGGGGCCGCTTGCGCCATTTTTTCTCCTCCATTCTGCAGGTAGTGCCCGTGCGCCTAAGCTGGTTCGACCCTCGATTCACCCAGGAGCTCTTGTGCCTTCCTGCGAATGGCGCGCTCGGCGCCGTGATTTACCATCAGTCCCACTTTGACCGCTTCAGCAACCTCCTCACGAGAAACTCCCAGCTCGTCGCACTTGGCCAGGTGGTGGTCCATGCAGGGATGGCAGTTGGCTGCCGCTGCGGCACCCATCGCCACC
>CAZNHG010000494.1:0-2027 GCA_964572555.1 uncultured Devosiaceae bacterium
CGTGGTGGGCGTGAGCACCGGCACCGTCTCGCCCTCGCGGGCGCCCGAGCCGATGGTCCGCTCCTTGCGGGCGGCATTGGCGAAGGCAGTGACGCGTTTGACCGGACCGACCAGATTGATGAGGTTCGCCACATAGTACGGCCCCACATCGAGCACCGGACCGGCGCCGGGGCGGAAGAAGAAGTCGGGATTGGGATGCCAGCTCTCCATCCCGGCGCTCATGACGTGGCAGGTCCCCGAGGTGATCTGCCCCACCCGGCCATCGTCGATGAGCCGGCGCGCCTGCTGGTGCGCCCCGCCGAGATAGGTGTCCGGCGCGCAACCGACCATCAGGCCCTTCTCGTCGGCCAGCTTTTTCAGCTCGAGCCCTTCCTCGACGCTGAGCACGAGCGGCTTTTCAGAATAGGCATGCTTGCCCGCCGACAGGATGTCCCGGGTGACCTGGTAGTGCACCTCGGGGATCGTCAGATTGACGATGATGTCGATCTCGGGATTGCCCAGCAGCTCGTCGACGCTTTGCGCCTTGGTGCCGAACTCCTCGGCGCGCGCCCTGGCCGCCTCGGGCATGATGTCGGCGACCGCGCGCACCTCGAGCCCCTTGAACAGCGGCGCGAGCTTGAGATAGGCGGCCGCGATGTTGCCGCAGCCCAGGATTCCGACGCCGTAGGTCTTCGTCATGATCTAGCCTCCGAGCTTTTTCACGGCCTCGATCGAGCGCGCCGCGCAACGCGTCACGTCGGAGGGGTTGTCGTGCTCTACGACGAAGAACTCGCACTTGGTCTCGGCGCGCACGGCATTCATGATGCCCTGCCAGTCGAGAGTGCCGTGCCCCACATCGGCCCAGCCGTCCTCGTCAGCGCATTCGCCCGCCGGGGCGATGTCCTTGACGTGAATGGCATTCACGCGGTCTGCATAGCGGCGGATCCACTCGAGCGGGTCCTGGTCGCCCTTGACCACCCAGGCCACGTCGCACTCCCAGGCGAGGTCCGGTACGCCGTCGAGGATGATCTCGAGCGGCATCTTGCCGGATTCGGTGGCGCGGAACTCGAAGTCGTGGTTGTGCCAGCCGAAGCCGAAACCGGCCTTGCGGAAGGTCTCGGACAGCCCCGCCAGCGTGTCGGCCAACTCCTGCCACTGGGCGGCGCCCTGGCTGCGCTGCTCCTGCGGCACGGCGGGGCAATAGAGATGCCTGATACCGAGGGTCTCGGCGGTCTTCATCGCCGCATCCGTGTCCTTGAGCTGATCGAGCCCGAAATGGCCGGTCGGCATCGTCAGCCCATTGGCCTTCAGGGCGCTGGCAAGTTCGCCGGCGTCCTTGTAAAGCCCGCCAAATCCTTCGACCTGGGTGTATCCCAGGCTCGCGAGCGTTGCCAGAACGTCGGACATGGGTGGAAAATTCCGAGCGCTATAAAGCTGGAACGAAAGGTCCATCGTTTGCTTTCCTTATGGCGCTCCCCGGCGGACGCCAGGGAGCGGTGGTGTGTCAGATGCGGAGTTCGGTGGCCTGGTCGAAAATCGACCCGCGGTCCGGATCGAAGCCGATCTGGATCGTCTGGCCGACATCCAGCGCCGCCTCGGAGTCGCAGCGCAGGGTCACCGGCTGGCCGCCGATACGCGTCCAGGCGAGAATTTCGGCGCCCGTCGGCTCAACGACCTCGATCTCGGCCTCCATCTTGACCGGCGCGGACGCCAGCGCATCGCCGACGACGATGTGCTCGGGGCGTACGCCCAGAACGACCTTGCGGTCGCCCGAGGGCGTTTCCTTGAAGCTGTAGTTGCCCACGGGGATGGTGACCCCGTCGAGCTGGACCTCCGGATTATCCCCGCCGGTGAGATTGCCCTCGAGGAAGTTCATGGCGGGCGAACCGATGAAGCCGGCGACGTAGAGATTGACCGGCTCGTTGTAGATCGTGTGCGGGCTGTCGAGCTGCTGGATGACCCCGTCACGCATGATCGCGATACGGTCGGCCAGCGTCATCGCCTCGACCTGGTCGTGGGTGACGTAGATCATGGTGTTCTTCAGGCGT
>CAZNHG010000495.1:0-2017 GCA_964572555.1 uncultured Devosiaceae bacterium
GGGCGTCGTCCTTGTAGCAGAACTCGATGATCGAGCGGGGCAGGGGCGTGCCGGGCTCGAGGCCGAGGCGCTTGGCGAGAGATCCCGCGGCGACGTTGCGCACGACGATCTCGAGCGGGATGATCTCGACTTCGCGGATGAGCTGCTCGCGCATGTTGAGGCGGCGCACGAAGTGAGTCGGGATGCCCAGCGCATTCAGGCGCGAGTAGATGAACTCGGAGATGCGGTTGTTGAGAACGCCCTTGCCGTCGACGATCTCGTGCTTGGCGCCATTGCCGGCGGTGGCGTCGTCCTTGAAGTGCTGAACCAGCGTGCCGGGCTCGGGACCTTCGTAAAGGATTTTCGCCTTGCCTTCGTAGATTCTGCGCCTGCGGTTCATACTCACCTGCTCTTGATTCTTCGCTGGAGGAGACATGCGGTTGGCGCGCGTTTCATGCGCCTTTTCGGGCCGGAATTGCAAGCCCTTTTGCAAGCCGCGTCAAGGATGGGGGCCAGTATAGCAGGATTTGCGGGGCGTGCCGTGGTACACTTTCATTCGCCTGTCGTTGATTTGACGCGGCGCGCGGCGTATGGGAACGATTAGTCAGGTGCTTTCATGCATCAGGTCAAATTTCCGGGGAATACGATGACCACATTCGACGATCGCGAAAAGGCCCACGAAGCAAAGTTTGCCCATGACGCTGAGCTGAGGTTCAGGGCGGAGGCCCGCCGGAACCGGCTTTTGGGAATGTGGGCCGCGGAACTGATGGGGCACACCGATCCGACGGCCTATGCGGCCGAAGTGGTTGCCTCCGATTTCGAGGAAGCCGGCGACGAGGACGTCTATCGCAAGATCAGCAGCGATCTCGCCGCCAAGGGCGCGACGGTTACCGAGGCCCAGATCCGCGGCAAGATGGCGGAGTTCACGGTGATCGCCCGCGAACAGGTTCTCAACGAGAGCTGAGGGGCCGACAGGCGCGTTTGCGATAATCCGGCGCGATAGCAGCGCCGGAAACACGATGGAACGTGCCGGACGCCGTGTCAGGCCTTAAGGCGCTGCATCAGCCGCGTGAACATCATCAGCCCCTCTGGCCACGGGCCGTGGCCGGAGGCGACGTTGACGTGGCCCACCTCTCCCGCGACATGGAAATCCGATCCCCATGCATTGGCGAGGTCCGCGGCCTTCTCGACCGAGCACGTATCGTCGTTGCTCGAGGCGATGAGGAGCGAGGGGAAGGGCAGCGGGTCGCGCGGGACGTTCGCGAAGGCTTTCGCGGCCTTCGGGACGTTGCCGTCTTCATCCAGATCGGGCGGGCAGACGAAAAAGGCGCCGCGCACCTTGGTGTCGGCGAGCCGCTGGGCGGTGTGCACGGCCGCGGCGACGCCCACGGCATGGGCGACGAGCACGACGGGGCGGGTCGCCATCACGATCCGGCGCTCGATGGTGTCCGTCCATTCGTCGAATTTGGGTTTGGTCCAGTTGTCCTGCTCGACCCACTGGGCATTGGCCATCTTCTCCTGCCAGCGGCGTTGCCAGTGGCCTTCATCCGCATTGCCGAGGCCGGGCACGATGAGGATGTCTGCTTCTGCGATCTTCATGCCTATCCAAGTGCCTTGTTTGGAGGGGACCCGCAAGGGGTGCGCGGGACCTGACGGGCCCACCGCCCCCGGTTCGTAAGACCCGGATCAGCTCTCGCCGAAGACGCGCTGAAAGATCGTATCGACGTGCTTGAGGTGGTAGGCGTCGTCGAACATGGTGTCGATCCGCTCGGGCGGCAAGGCCGCGACAACCTCCGGGTCGTTCTTGAGGAAATCGATGAACTTGCCCTCGCCACGCCAGACGCGCATGGCGTTGCGCTGGACCACGGCGTAGCTGTCCTCGCGGCTCAGGCCCGCCTGGGTGAGGGCGAGGAGGACGCGCTGGGAATTGTGCAGGCCGCCCAGGCGATCCATGTTCGCCTGCATGGTCTCGGGATAGACCACGAGGTTCTCGATGACATTGGCGAGGCGGGTGAGGGCGAAATCGAGCGTGACGGTG
>CAZNHG010000496.1:0-1996 GCA_964572555.1 uncultured Devosiaceae bacterium
CATGCCATGCGGTACCGTCAGGCAGTGCGTGGCCTGTTCGGGTTGGGGTCGCATGCGACCATGCTGCTGGCGACCCCGCTTTATTCCAACACGACGCTGATGCCGATGCTCGCGGCCCTGTATCACGGCGCCCGGGTCGTCATGATGCCCAAGTTCGATGCCGAGGCCTATCTCGATCTCGCCGAGACATTGGGTGCCACGCACACCATGCTGGTGCCCGTGCAGTATCAGCGCATCCTGGCGGCGGAGTCATTTTCGCGCCGCGACCTGTCGCGGTTCGAGATCAAGCAATGCACCGGCGCGCCGATGCCGGTCGCCGACAAAAAGCAGGTGGCGGAGGCCTGGCCCGGACGCTTTCTCGAGGTGTACGGGCTGACCGAGGGCGGGTGTACCTGCATTCTCGATGTGACGGCGCATCCCGACAAGGCGCACACCGTAGGCCGGCCGGCCACGGACAATATCGTGCGCGTCATCGACGACGAGGGGCGCGACGTGCCGGCGGGCAAGCGGGGCGAAATCATCGGCCGCTCGCCGATGATGATGGCCGGCTATTTCTGCAATGAAGACGCGACGCGCGAGTTTTACTGGAGTGACCCGGACGGCACCATCTACCACCGTACCGGCGACATCGGGGCGTTCGACGAAGACGGATTTCTCACCCTGATCGATCGCAAGAAGGACGTGATCATTTCGGGCGGCTTTAACATCTATGCCTCCGATCTCGAGGAGGTGCTTCTGAAACATCCGGAGGTCGCGGACGCCACGGTGATCGGCGTGCCGAGCCAGAAGTGGGGCGAAACCCCGCTCGGAATCGTGGTTGCCAGGCCCGGCCATGCCCCCACTGCGTCCGTGGTTTGCGAATGGGCCAATGAGCGGGTGGGCAAGATGCAGCGCCTGTCCGCCGTCGAAATCCGCGCCGACCTGCCGCGCAACTCGGTTGGCAAGGTGCTCAAACACAAACTCAAGCAACACTATCGGGAGCAAGGGTCATGAGCGAAGCGTCCCTCACCAACGACCTGCCCGCGCCGGGCGTTGCCCTGATCACGGGGGGCAGCAGCGGCATCGGGCGGGCCACCGCTCTACGGCTGGCGGCGCTCGGTGCCACCGTGATCGTTGGCTACAATGCCAATCGCCAGGCCGCAGAAGCGGTGGTCGGCGAATTGACGGGCGACGGGCACATTGCGCTGCAGGTCGCAATCGACGACAGCACCAGCATCACGTCCGCCGTCGAGGCCGTCCAGGCGCATTTCGGCCGACTCGACGTGCTGGTTAACAGCGGCGGCAGCACCGAACCCGTGCCGGCAGCCGATCTCGACGCGCTCACCGATCCGATCTTCGATCGCACGGTGTCGGTTAATCTGCGCGGTCCCTTTGCCGTCATCCGGGCGTTTCGGGGGCTCCTGGAGAAGGGCGAGAACGCGGTCGTGGTCAGCGTGTCGTCACTGGCCGCCCAGACCGGTGTGGGGTCGAGCCTGGCCTACAGCGCCGCCAAGGGCGGCCTCGACACCCTCACGATCGGCCTTGCCAAGGTACTTGCTCCGCATGTTCGCGTGCTTGCGGTGTCACCGGCCGGGGTCGACACCGATTTCGTGCCCGGGCGTCCGCGTACGCGGCTCGAAGAAATGGCCAAACAGGTGCCCCTCGCAAAAGTGACCTCCGCGGACGACGTTGCCCGGGCCGTGGAAGCCTGCGTCACGCACCTGACGAGTTCGACCGGGATCATCATCCCGGTCGACGAGGGGCGCCACCTCTAGGTGCGATTGCTCCAGAATTGTGGCGCACCCCATGCGTTCCGGAACGAGGCGCGGGGTCAGTCGGCGTCGGCGGGGCGGGCGGGCACCTGGCCGAGCGAGACAAGGGTCATCACCGTTTCGTCGTCCTGATTGCTCACGGTGACCTTGGTGCGGATCACACCGTATTCGGGGCGGCTCTTTGACCGGTCGGCCGCGATCACCTCGCGGTTGACCCGAAGCCGGTCCCCCGGCCGCACCGGGCG